>JALYVR010000074.1 GCA_030853145.1 Chloroflexota bacterium
GGTGAGGACGAGCCTGCGCAGAGGAACATGCTTAGGGAACGTCCTCAGATACGTCATGACACGCGTTTATATTCAATGAGCATAGCCATTTTACCCTAAACCAGGTGGGAAAACTTGACCGGAGACGGACACAATGCTACTGTGAGACATAGTGTTTGATGAAGAAAAAGGATGATAGGACGATGATGCTCTGTACATATTGTAATACTCAGCGGCCAGCGAATACTGCGCCATGCCCGCGTTGTGGGGCACCATCGCCGCTCGTTAGCAGGCCAACGAACGAGAATGGAGCCTCGTCATCAACCGGCTGGCCGGGATCGGCGGGCGCGCTGCCACCCGGCGGCCCGTCCTGGAATGTGCAATCGCTGACAGGCACGCAGCAGCAAAACGATGCGCCGCTCTGGGCACAGGTTATGGCGCCAGAGCTGATGCAGCCGCAGCAGCCATTCCCACAGCAACCATTTCCCGGTCAGGAGCAGTCGCCATCATCGTTGCCCGTACCCTACCAGCAACCACAGCCCCCACCCATGCAATCGCTGATGGTCATGCCTCCCAACGCGGGCATGATGCCTATGCCCAGCCAAGGAACATCAGCACTGGTACCCGTCATCCCAGGCGAAGAGGGGGCATCGGTCTACATCCCACCCATGTATACCAAACCGCGCTCGATCATCCCCCGCTACCGAGCTATCAGTGGTCTCCTCAGCGTGCTGATCGTCTTTACCCTGCTCTGTTCCGCGACGGCCTACTATGCTAAGGCCAACGGCAAACTCTCATTCTTGCATCAACTCATAGGCGATAGGTCCCCAGCAAGCCAGCCCATGCAGCCAGGCGCCACACTGCCAGACCCGAGGCCGGAGGAGAATGGTCCCGCCTATACCTCTCACATCATTCCTTCGGCAACAACCGCTTCAAAAATTGATACCACGACAGCTATCCCATTGCAAGCAACGCGAGTATTTACGCCGGGCGAGATCATCTATCTGACCTATAGTGTGCATACCACCACGCCTGGCACTGTCAACATTAAGTGGTACACCAATAATATCCTGTATAAGCCGCAAGTTATCCCTGTCAATCCAGACGCTCAACATAGCACCTTCAACGGCTACCTCACAATGCAGTTTCCACAGACTCTTGAGGGCAAAGTAGAACTCTACTGGAACGACGGGAAAACAGCCGATCAGTTGGCCTGGCGCATCTATTTTGTTGTGCGCTAAAGATGGTTGCTATGCATCTAGCATAGTGTTCTGTCAAGCTTCATGGCACGGGCGAGACAGTTCCGATCCGCGTAGGGATGCGGCAAGCCGAATCCGTGTAGCAGGCCCTTGGGCCTGAGAGGCCTCCTCCCTGGCCGCACACGCGAGACCCCCACGGATGCGGCAAGCCGAATCCCTACGCGAGAAGGGGATCGCCCGCTCCTCTGTCACATGAAGATTGACAGAGCACTACAGAGAATGATCTTCTGCGCTGGCCAGCGAATTGAGCGTTGCGAGCAGCACGTCCTGCGAACAGGGTTTGGTGAGGTAGGCCTGAGCCCCCAATTCACGAGCGGACCGCTGGTGCTTCTCGGATGTGCGCGCGGTGAGCATGACGATCTTAAGGCTGCTGAGCTGCGGACTGGTGCGAATCATGGCAAGGAGATCGTAGCCGTTGAGGTTGGGCATCTCAATATCCAGCAAGAGGATATCCGGTGTATGCGCCAGCAACTGTTCCCAGGCCTCCATGCCGTCGCGGGCCAACGTGACCTGGTAGCCGGAGCGACTCAACATCTGCTGGAGCGACTGCCGGATATAGACAGAGTCATCGGCGATCAGGACCGCTGGCGCGGACTGTGGCTGCACCTCATGCCGGCTGGACAATAATGCGGCGCTCTCAGGGATATGCCGGCGCTCAAGGCTGTGCAGCATCAGGCGCGGTAGATCGACGATCAGCAGGACGTTGCCCAGGCCATCAATAGCGGCGCCTGCAATACCGGGGCGGCATAGAGGCTTTGCCAACGGCTTCACCACCAGCTCAATATTCTCCTGAATATCGTCCACCTGGACCGCCGCATACGCGGCTCCCGGTTGCAGTATCAATACAGGTCGCCTATCTTCAACAGCCGGCTGATCGCCAGGGAAGCCAAGCAATGTGCTGAGTACACAGAGCGAGTCGTATTTCTCGCGCGCGCCGTAATCTATGCGCTGCACCTGCGAGAGAGGCACAACGACGTGCTCGCTACCCGCGCGCACGCTCAAACCCTGGACGGCCCCCTGCGAGCGCGGCAGATTCAGATAGAAGCTGCTGCCCCCGACACTGTTCGGCTGCGCGACAATCGAGCCATGCAGTTGCGCGATAGGCCTGCGCACAAGATCCGCCGCCCCGCTACGCACATTCATCGAAAAGCCTAGCTCGATAGTCACCTCGTTGCCCACAGCGTACGCATACAACCAGACGCGATGATAATATTGTAAGAGCGTCCCTTGCGAGCGCGCTGGCATCCCTGACGGCTCCTGTAAACCCTCCAGGCTATCGATCACGCAATAGCGCACAAGTTGCAACAGTGGGCGGGCCAGCGCCTCCAGGATATCCTGGTCAATCTGGGTCGTTTCACCTTTGAACTCAAACTGCACCTGCCGCTGTTGAGCATCGGCGCTCATTTTAATCGCGCGCTGGACACGTGGCAGCAGCGTGCCCAGTGGGGCCGAGCGCAGCAGGAGCGTATCGCTGCGCACGCTACCGGCAAGATCCATGTGTTTGTTCAGCGCGCGGTTGAACTGATCGAAAGCCAGCCGCAACTGTGAGGAGGCGGTAGAGACATCGGCAATCGCTTCACCGAACGCGCGTACCAGCTCATCGTTCGCCGAATAGCGATCGACCTCCAGCTCATCCCAGGCCTGCTGCTCCCGCGCCTGCTGCACCTTTATCAGCAGTGCCTGCGATTTGCTCTTGGAGGGAGGCAAGTGGCCGGTGCGCTGTGCGGCCTCATCGAAGATACGCGCGATGAGCGACGACGTGGGGCGCGACGCCAGCGACCTGGCCGAGCGCTCATCGGCGTCCCCGGTCTCGAAGGTGTTGATAGAGAGAAGCATCTCCAGGTGCCGTAGACGCGCCTGAGCGGCGTGTAACTCCTGGAGCGCCGTGTCAATCTCGCAGCGGGTATTCTCCAATTGCGCATGCTGTTCGGCCAGTTGCTCGCTATGTAGCACAAGTTGTTCCAGGCGATGCACATCAACATGGACCGAGGGCAAGGGAGAAAAGACCTCCGGCGCGGGTCCAGAGGCGAGATGGAGATGGGCAATCTCTTCTTTCAACGGCGAGGTCGTTCTGGCAGCGTCAGCCTCGCCCTCGTAATTGGACACCAGCGCCGTCAGGCTGTCTGTCGCAGGACGATACGCGCTCCCGAACTCGTTGAGAGCCTCGTATTCCGCTTCGAGTTCCGTGAGCGGCGTACTGCTCTCTTGCCCGTCGTTGATCACACTTTGCAAGGTCATTTCGAGCGCGCGCACAGCCTGCACAAGGGCCATCAAGCCAATCATCTGCGCGACCGCCTTGCTCTGTATCAACCCCACCAGCATCTCTATGTAATAGGCAATGGTAGACATCGAGTTGCAGCCAACCGCGCCCGCCGTACCTTTGAGCTTATGCGCGGCGCGTTGTAATACCACAAAGGCCGGCGCATCCAGGCTGCTCTCCTGCTCCAACTGCTCAAGCGCCTGCCGCATAATGGTGATATCCTCGTCGGCCTCGGTGGCAAACAAGACCAGCATGTCGTCAAGCAGGTTGCTATCCTCGGAAGAGGCCGGGACAAAGAATTGTTCTACCAGGCTCTCCAGACTCTCTGTATGCACCGCCCCATCATCAGGGCCAGCGTATGCCGCGCCCGTTGTTCCTGAAGCTGCCTGGGCTAGCGTGGGCGGCGCCTCCAGATCTTCCATTTCCTTGAAGGCCCGCAATACCGCCAGGTCTTCAGGCGTAAGTTCGCTCTCAGCAAGCGTATCGGAAGGCTCATCCATAGGTCGCAGCCATTTCTATCTGTCGCACCACCTCAGCAAGGAGGGCCGGTATATCTAACACGAAGGAGTCAGCGTACATGCCCTTGTAGGGAGCCGCGCTATCGCTTCCGGCGTGCGTGTATGCTCGCACCTGGTCCGCTTCGATGGCGGTGATCGGACCGATGGCGTTCACGAGCAGGCCCACAGGCTGGCCGGAGAGATCACCAATCAGCAGGGTCCCCTCGCCAGTAGGGGGAGGAGGCGGCTCCGGGGAGGTCGTACGGAAAAGGTAGGCATCCAGGTCTACCACCGCGATGACCTCGCCGCGCCAGGCGATCAGCCCCGGCATCCAGGGTGGCGCGGCCGGCAGCAGGGAGATGCGGTAGGGCGGCGGCACCACCTCGAAGAGCGCCGCCAGCGCGATGAAAGACGTGCGCCCGGCACGCAGATGGCATTCCAGGTATTCTTCGGGGAGCACAGCCACTGGGACGATGCTTGCCAGTTTACGCGCATGCTCCCAGAACTCCTCGTCACTTAATTGTTCCAGGGGCCTCTCCGTTGAGCTGTGGCCTGTTGTAGCTATAACCATGGGATGTTCGTGTGTAGACATACCAGCCATCTTAAAACACACTAACAACCAGGATGGGTATTCACGGTTCCCTGGCCTCAACCATGTAAAGCGGGAACCTGCCCATCCTGGCTGCCAGGGACCTTTCTACATATAGGAAGGAACACCCAGGTGCTGGTGTACCACAGAAATAACGTCTTGTGTCCTGAAGGGCTTGGTAAGATAATCCTTGGCGCCCGCGAGTCGACCTTTGAGACGGTCGATCACGCCATCGCGCCCGGAGAGCATGATGATCACCGTGTTTCCAAATTGGGGCTTTGTCTTAAGAAGGCGCGCGATTTCGTAGCCGTCCATCTTGGGAAGGCCAATATCGAGTATCACCAGATCTGGTACAGGGTGCCGCCGCTTTGTCAAGGCGTCTAGAGCCTGAATTCCGTCAGGATAGCTTACGGACTCAAAACCTTCGCGCTTCAGGCTGGTCTCGACGATTTTACGAACCGTCAGCGAATCATCTATGACCATTACCAGTTTGCTCATGCTTTCTATCCTCATTTCTGCTTCCACACTACTACCATCCGACCTATCCGCTCCACATACAACAGCCGTATGTACCGGATTGCCCGTCCCCTTGAATTACAAGGGAGGGTCAACGCTCAATGTATCCCGGCAGGTATCTACATAAACAGGCAGGTACCTGTGTGTTCTACACCCAGGGCTAACCAAAAACACCGGGGCTGTAGGCAATGGTACCATAGAAGTTGTGGAAGTGCAACACGATGACATAAAGAAAGGATTAAGATTTCTTCATGCCCCACTGTCGAGGGGAAGCGGCTATAGGTGACCATAATGCGGCTCACATCGATGCCAATCTAACCCGCTTACCCCTCTTTCGCCGTGAAGGTGATCGTGATAAGGACCTTGTTTTGGGCGATCGCGATGTTTGCCAGGTCCGGCGGCTGGATGCCATAGTCTGTCATGTATATGGTACTCGTCGCCGTTCCCGTGATCGTCTGGCCTACCACTTTTGCCTGCACATTAAAAACCGCTTTGTTGGTTTTGCCGTGCATCGTCAGGTTGCCGATCAGTTGAAAATGCACCGTCTGCCCGTCGGCATAGCTCGGCGGTAAGCCCTGCATGCTGACAGAGACGAATGTCGCCGTCGGATAGGTGTCTGTTTCCAGCGCATTCTGTTGCACATAGTGATCGCGCCGGGGCGAATCGGTCTGCAACGTGCGCAGATCGACGGTTACATTCATGGAGGCTACCAGCGGAGAGGCGCCAGCCCGGATGCGGAAACTGCCCTGGACTGCATGCGTCGTGCCGATCGCGTCGTTGTTCGGCTTATTCTGAAAGATCAGGTTTTCGTATACGCTATAGGATGCGGTGGTCTGAGCGGGCACGATCTGAAATGTTTGCAGGCCGGCCGCTGGAATGGGTGTTCCGGTGACCGTCACGGCCCCTGGCGCGGTATGCGGCTGGTTGACAGCGCTGGCAAAGCGCGTTGTATAGAGCAGCCCAGCAACGATTATGACCAGAACAATGCCAGCTCCAGCCAGCCAGATAGTACGTTTTTTCATAGTTCCTCCCAGGAAATATAGGCTCTCTTCATGCCGTCCCGTTGCTTTCCTTGTACATGGCAAGCATCCGTCGGCTATGGGAATGCGCTGTAGGAAGCGCACTCCCATTACTGTCATTATAAGTATAGCTTTCATTTATTGAGAAAACATTGGAACCACATGAGAAACCTCCAATACAGCGACTTGCTACTTCATGATGTTCCATGTGGCTCTGTACCATGCTCCTCAAATGCCTGGTGCATGCGATGGCTATACCGCGCGCCGGATCGCCCATCGAAGAGAGACCCTTGTTCCCCACATTGATAAGATGCTTCCAATCGTTCCCACATCTGCTCAAACGTGGTGGCATCGATCTCACCGGCCGCATAGCGCTGGCGCAGGATCTCGAAGGCCGAAACATCAACGGGCACTCTCTCTGGGGCATGAGTAAGGGGAGCAAACGCATCTGCAATTACAGGCAGAATGGCTGGCAAGATCCACTTTAGCGCCGCCCAGAGGAAGAAGATGAGCAACGCTATCCAGAATACGATACTGAGCGTCAAGAGGAACATTCCTGGTCCTGCTCCTGGTCCTGGCCCAACGCCAAATCCATGATGCCAGGGCGGCCCATAGGCCCAGGGATGCCCGTGTCCATGATCGTGCATCATCATTATGCTCTCTTTCACCTGCTCCGAAGAGTCTGTACTTGATTCTTATCTTGTCTACGCGCTACTATGGCTCCCCCATCAAACAACGGACGAGCACTCTCGTGAGCCGCCGCGCCTATCTGACGAGCGGGACTATGGGTAGGTTTGCGCTTGTTCGCCGGAACGAACAGTCGTCGACAAAGGAGCGCTCCTACCAGGACGACACTGACGAGGTAGATGCCCAGTCCCCACCAGGTCTGCGTATCACTGCCGGCGCCGATGCCGTGAACGGTGGCCAGGACATAGATGCCGAGCGTCAGGACGTGCAGGCGCTTCCACCAGGTATAGCCAATACGCGGGCGTAGCCACGTACTGATGCCGATAGCTATGCCCAGGTACACGGCCACGATCCCCAGGGCCATCCACACGGGACGATACTGGCTGACAAAAGGCAGGAAGACCTCGTTCCAGCCGAAGTGGGTAAAGGGGTCCACCCAGACCGCCAGCACATGCACAACGAGAAAGATCGTACTCAGGAGACTTAGAAAGTTATGCAACTCGCTGTTAATCAGGCGCGGCCAGCGGCTGGGGGATTGAACCTTTGTCGAGAGCATCAAGCCCACCACTACCGCCAGCGTGAGGAACGCATAGGCGGTAAAGCCGCCGGCCCCTGCCACATCCCAGGTCACAGTTTGCCAGAGCTTCGTCATCTTGATGCCTCCTCCTCCATAAGTTGTACCGGCCACGGCTCCACGGTGTCCCACGTGCCATCCTCGCGCACAAGCAGGCCCGCGATGTGGTGCTGGCGCAGAAAATCCGCTCCAGAGCTTGACCCAAGAATGAAGGCCACTTTCGCCGCCACCTCGGCCTGTTCGCAGCGATCAGCCACGACGGTGACCGACCACAGGTCGCTTTCGGCAGGCAGACCAGTGTGGGGATCAAGCAGGTGATGCCGCAGCGTCTGCCCCTGCCACCAGTGACGGCGCGCAATGCCAGAGGTGGCAACGGCGCCCTGATGCAGCGGCAGGGTCCAGTAACGCGCTCTTCCTGGCACGCTGATAGGCCAGTACTCTGCGCCAGGCGGGAGTCCCAGCACGGCCAGGTCGCCGCCCGCGTTCACCAGGGCCGCGCTGATCCCCTGATGGCGCAACTGGTCCAGGGTGGCATCGACCGCCATGCCTTTGGCGATGCCTCCGAAGTCGAGCTTGATGTTCGCCGGCAGGGTCACTTGCTGGCGCAGCCGGTCCACCTGAATGCCGCGCCAGCCTCCTCCCGGCACCCCGGAAACGAGGGGGCTGAACTGGACAACTGGCAGATCATCAAAGGTGCGGCCATAACCTACCCGCACTAGCTGATCAAGCAGGGCGGGATCATAGACGCCCCGCGTAGCTCGCGCTGCTGTGAGCGCGGTCATGAGCACAGTCCAGAGCAGATCACTAACAACAACCGGCGTTCCGGCGCGCTCGTTGAGGCGCGAGAGTTCACTCTCCGGTAAGAAACGGCTCAGGGTGTGCTCCCACTCGTCAAAGAGCGCGCGCACAATCTGCACTCCCAACGCCGCCTGGTTTTCAGGTAGCAACAAGGAAATGGTGCTTCCCATGGCCCGAAACTCCTCACGACGCATTCCCGCAGGAGTGCTGTAGTCAGGAGGTGTGGGTTCCGCTGACGGGTGCTTGCGAACTATTGTTTGTTCCAACGGTGTTTCCTCCTTGCTGTTGTAAGAAGCTATTGCTATCATCAGAAGATGATGTCGAGTTCGTCTGAGAGCCTCCTGACCCGGATGATGTCACGGGAGTCTGGCTAGCGGTCGTGGTGCTGTCACTCTGGTGAAAGGCCACCAGGCCGCCGAATGAAAGAAAGCCTATCAGAGATGTAGCGACGAGCCATCTCTTGAGCGTGCGCGTGAGGGCCAGCGCGCGGGCCTTCGGCATCGGCTTTACTGCTGTGCGCGCCAACCCTCCCTCCTGTTGGCGCTGCCTCTGATAGGGCTGCTGAATGGGGCGCGCAGGAGCGCTTCTGGCCTCAAAGAACTGCTCCTGTGGGGGTTGCCACGGAGCTGTATTATCGTAGTGATATGGATGGGTGTCCATTGTCTCTCTTCTTTCTCGTGAATGAAGACCTCTCTGGAAGAGGGCCTCCACTCAAGGTGTGTATATCGTGATTGTCTCTTTTGTTATCGTCAGATCTGGGATCTCTTTCCCACGGATACAGCATAGAGCATGCGTATTGATTTTTCATTGAAAACAGATGAGAAATCTCCAATGTGTGGCGTATCCATAGGACGTGGCTTGCCTCGCCAGTCAGCCCGCAGGGTGGGTGCGTTGGCTGGCGGGGCAAGCCCCGCCCTACGGATACGCCGATGGGCTACCATGTAGTCAAGGGAGCCACGCGTGATAAATCACGCCTCTACGAAAGATGGCATGCATCCCGGCAACAACTTTTGCGAAGCTAACGGAAAGGGTTGACAGAACTACGTCTCCCACTTTATAGTAAAGCAGGAAGATTACTTTGTTGATTAACTATATCAACAATGAGCTAATAAATGCAAGGGGTCAGGATACCATTTTCAAAGAGGAGTTGATGGTAGCAGATCAAAGTCGCTGCCTTTTACCCTGAGCGCGAGGACGAAGAGGAGTTTGAAACATGAGCGAGGCTGCCAAAGAGCACACCCTTCTGCATCTCGGCCCTGGCGAGGGTAGCAAAGTCGAGCATATCAAGGCGGATAGTCAGCATTTGCGGGGCCAGATCGCCCAGGAATTAGACGCGGAGACAACGCACTTTTCTGAGGAGCAGATCCAACTTATCAAGTTTCATGGCATGTACCAGCAGGAAGACCGTGATCTCCGCCAGACGCGCCGTGAAGCGCAAGCCGAGAAGGCCTACCAATTTATGCTGCGGTCGCGCATTCCTGGGGGCGCGTTGACGGCAGAGCAGTATCTCGTTCAGGATGACCTGGCCGGTCGTTATGCCAATGGGACTTTACGCATTACCACGCGCCAGGGCTTTCAGTTGCACGGCATCCTCAAGGGCGATATACGCGCGACGATCCAGAGCATCAACGAGTGCCTGCTGTCTACGCTGGCGGCCTGTGGCGATGTGAACCGGAACGTGATGGCCTGTCCCGCGCCCACTACCGGCCGCGCGCAGGCGCAGGTGCAGGAGATTGCCCAGCAGTTAGCCATGCACCTGGCTCCGCGCAGCCAGGCCTACCATGAAATCTGGCTCGATGGGGAGAAGGTGGAGACCGTTGAAGCGCTGGAGGAGGTTGAGCCTCTCTATGGTCCAACCTATTTGCCGCGTAAATTCAAAATAGGCATTGCCTTTCCCGGTGATAATTGTGTCGATATCTATACACAGGATGTTGGCCTCATCGCTTCCCTGGAAGGCGACGAACTCGCCGGATTTACAGTGCTCATTGGCGGGGGTATGGGCTCGACGCATGGTAAGAAAGAGACCTTTCCACGCCTGGGGACACCGTTCTGCGCTGTTTCGGTCGCGCAGGTGCTGCCTGTAGTGGAGGCCATTGTCACGGTGCAGCGCGATTACGGAGATCGACAGAACCGCAAGCACGCGCGTATGAAATACGTTGTAGAGGAGCGTGGCGTCGCCTGGTTCCGTGCTGAAGTGGAGCAGCGCCTGGGCTACACGCTCTCCGATCCGCGTCCCATCCACTTACATGATGTTGAGGATCACCTTGGCTGGCACCAGCAGGGAGACGGGCGCTGGTTTCTGGGCCTGTATGTTGAGAACGGGCGCATTAAAGATAGCGCTACGCAGCGCATGAGAACCGGCCTGCGCGAGGCCATTCAGCAGTTCCGCCCCGGCATCCGCCTGACAGGGCAGCAAAACATATTGTTGATCGACCTGACCGCTGAGCAACGAGAGCCGCTCGAAACGTTTTTGCGTGAGTATGGCATCTCTACTGATCCGCAGGCAGCCGGCACCTCGCGCTTTGCCATGGCCTGTCCCTCGCTGCCGACCTGCGGGCTGGCTCTGGCCGAGGCCGAGCGTGCTTTACCAGGAGTGATGCAGCAAATCGAGGCCCACCTGACTGCACTGGGGCTGGCGGATGAGCCGCTGAGTGTGCGTATGACGGGCTGCCCCAATGGCTGCGCGCGCCCCTATATGGGCGATATCGGCTTTGTGGGGCGCACAAAGGATGTCTACAACGTCTATGTCGGTGGCGACTGGGCCAATACGCGCATGAATACGCTGTATGCTCCCTCTGTGCATCTCAAGGACCTGGCGGCGACGCTCTATCCGCTCCTGGACCTGTGGAGAGATGAACGCCTGCCACAGGAGACCTTCGGCGATTTCTGCCACCGGCTCGGTATCGAGCAGTTGCAGTCGCGCGCGCGTGCGCAGGCGGCGAACGTTTCGTAAATCCGCCTGTGATGCGCGTATCCATACATCACCGCAAACAGGTAGAAGAGGACGCATGCCAAATTATTACCCTATCATGCTCGACGTGCGGCAGCGATCGGCGCTCGTCATCGGGGGCAACGGTATCGCGGCGGAGAAAGCGGCGGCCCTGGCGGCAAGCGGAGCAGAAGTCACGGTCATGCACCCAGACTTCTGCGAGGAACTCTTGTTGCTGGAGCAGCGGCACGAGGTGACGTTACGCTACAAGGCCTACGAGCCAGGGGACCTGGTAGGCGCCTTCGTGGTTGTTGCCGCTACCGATGATCCCCAACGTATCGAAGCGATCTGGGCTGAAACCCAGCAGCGGGGACAGTTGGTGAACATCGTAGATGTGCCGGCGCGCTGCTCGTTCATCGTGCCCTCGATTTTACGTCGTGACCAGCTCACCATCGCCGTCTCGACGGAAGGCGCGAGTCCTAGCCTCGCGAAGCGCATCCGCCACTACCTGGAGGGCCTCTTTCCACCGGCCTATGGTGTGTACCTGCGACTGGCAGCGATTGCGCGCGGCCATATGCGCAGGCACGGACTATCCTATGCGCAGCGCGACGCTTTCTTTGGCGACTTTTTCGATTCCAAGGTCCTCGCTTTGCTCGCAGAGAAGGACGAGACGGCAGCGCTGGCTACCACGGCTGACTTGCTGCACAACTACCATGTTGATATTGACCAGGAAACACTGGCAAGAGAACTGCAAGAGGTTGGAGAACATAGATGATAGAGTCATTGGTTACACCTATTGCTCCAGTGAAGAGTGCTGGCGTTGATCCATGTGGGAAGGTCTATCTGATTGGCGCCGGTCCCGGAGACCCTGAGCTGATTACGGTCAAGGGACTGCGTTACCTGCGAATGGCTGATGTAGTGCTGTATGACCGCCTGATTAGTATGGACTTGCTCGCCGAAGCGCCGGCCACCGCCAGGCGGGTATTCGTTGGCAAGGGACCACAGCAGCATACGATGCCGCAGGAGGCCATCAATACGCTCATGATCGCCTATGCCAGAAGCGGGTGTGTGGTGGTGCGGCTGAAGGGAGGCGATCCATTTGTCTTTGGACGTGGCGGTGAAGAGGCCCTGGCTCTGGCGCTGGCAGGCGTGCCTTTTGAGGTCGTGCCAGGCGTAAGCTCAGCTATCGCTGTTCCAGCTTCGGCGGGTATTCCCGTGACGCATCGTGATTACGCCTCTTCGGTCACCATTGTGACCGGGCACCAGGCTGGTGACCGTGAGACAGAGGGCGTGAACTGGCAGGCCCTGGCCCAACTGGGAGGGACGCTCGTCGTGCTCATGGGTGTGAAATCTCTGGGTACTTTCACGCGCCAACTGAGAGAGGCCGGGGCCTCACCCGACCTGCCCGCCGCCGTGATCCAGGAAGGCACAACACCGAGGCAGCGTGTCGTGACCGGCACGCTCGCCGATATCGCTGAACGCGCGCTGGCCGCTGGCCTCAGTTCGCCCGCGACAACGGTGATAGGGCAGGTGGTGCATGCTTTAGCAGAGACGAATCTGCACGAGGCAAGAATAGCTAGTAATGCACAATACTAC
>JALYVR010000647.1 GCA_030853145.1 Chloroflexota bacterium
GTCCCCGCTCGGCTCGCCGCCATAGCCCATGCGTCCGACATAAAAGTTTTGGGGGATGCCGCAGCACGTCTGGCTATTGCTATCGGTGCCCCACCAGGCGGCAGCCGCCTCAGTCCGGTGTGTGATCAGCCCGGCAGCACTGAGCGCTAACCCTCCGGCCCCAATTAGCTTGATCAACCCGCGGCGGCTCAAGTCCTTATCGGGCGTGCTCGCCGCCGACTCCAGCGCCTGGCGAATCTCCTCATCGGAGGCTCCATGCTGCCTCGCCAACTCAAAGTATCCCTCGGCACAAGAAGAACACCCGCTTCTGGCCTTCTGTATGCCCATCTTAACGGCATCGACATGAACCTGTTCTGAACTGCGCTTACGTATCATCGTTGAAAGCTCCTTTATGAATGGATTTGCGTAATGCACGAACGTCAAACGTGCGAACACGATAGAAAGTGTGAGCGCAGTTGTAACGGAGATATGGCACCATCTGCTTGTTGACAACGTTGTGCGCCTGGAGATAAGGTCATTCAAGGGAGGAGGGTTATTCGTCCCGCTATGCCTCATGCAAAAAAGTCCTTAACAGCCCACTCATTGCGCTGGATCTCCATTTACATTTGATATATATAATCACTATATGTGATACATTCATGCCATAAATACACATATAAGTCAAAGCTCAATGAAGATCTCCTCAGAGTCTTTTATCGGTCATCCCAACCTTTTTCATAAGCTCCACCACTGGGGTGCAGGGAGACCTCTGCAAACCCTCAAGGGGCTGGCAACCCCTTTGAACCTCGCATAATGGGCTTTTCGGGTGGCTCGAACAGCCGATGACTCATAGAAAGTTGTGGATGTGGAGACATGGAGGCGCAACAGATTGACAACCGCAACAATGCACGCTACTATAGTAGTAGAGAACCTTCTCATAGGAAGCGTTCTCTACTACTATTGCGCTGCCCCCGATACGCGGCGCAGCATGTGGGGAATTTTCTCGCGCTATGATGTGTTCTTGTGTATAGAGGTGATAAAAACATATGCCAACGTATGAATACCTGTGCCAGGCATGCAAACATCGATTTGAGACATGGCAGAGAATGGTCGAAGAGCCTTTAACCGCCTGTCCTGAATGCGGCGGCCATATTCGTCGCGTCCTCTTCCCCGCCGGGATCGTGTTCAAAGGGAGTGGATTCTATAAGACCGACCACGGATCTGGCGCGAAAGGCAACGACCATGCGCCCAAAGAGGACGATGGGAGCAAGCCCGCCGCCGAGGGCAAGGCCGAGGCCAAAACCGCGTCCGGCGAGAGCGCTGCACCAACAAGCGAGAAGCCTGGCAAGAGCGACAAGCAGGAACCTGCATCTACAGCGAAAAAATCATAGCAGACCAGGGCGCTGAAGCGCCCTGGTCTGCTACCCGGCTGGAAAAGAGAGGATGGTTATGCCCGAAGAGTCGGCCTTTGCTACTATACAGCGCAGACAGATTGAGGTCACTGTTGGCGAGTTATTGCTCGCTACCGACCACTATACGCGCCTCGAAGTTATCGAACGCCTGCACCATCTCATTGCCCACGCGGACCACAGCCTGGATATCTCACGCCTGAGTGAGGTGGCACAGGAAGAACTACGCGAGCTGAATCTGCTGCCAGAAAGATAAGATACTATCCTGCTCAGTTTTCCTCCTCAAAAGCGTATGTGCATACCTACGTACCCCCCAATATTCCTAAAAGGGGCTATTATTGGATTACACTGCCCCGGACAGTATATACTTAACATGGAATAACCTTGATGGCATTTGAGCGCAAGCGGGCGAGGCCCAGTCGGCAGGTGACATGGGCCGGAGCCGTGTAGGGAGGTTTAGAGGCATGCAGATGCAGCATGAGCAGACACACGAGCAAATTATCGAAGCCTTACAACACCAGGTGGATGAACTGGCGAAGGCCAACCTCGTTCTGAAAGAGCAACTGGCCCGCAAGGAGCAGTTCACCGCTATGATTGCTCATGAATTGCGCGGCCCCCTCGCTCCCATCATCAACTATGCGCAGATGATCGCCCGACCCAACCAGCGCCCGGAGACGGTCAAGCGCGGCACCTCCATTATCATCAGCCAGGCTCACCGGCTCACACGCCTCGTGAAGGACCTGCTTGACGCTACGCACCTGACCTTCAATCAGTTTTCTCTCACATGCGCGGAATGCGATATTGTCGCGTTGACAAAAGAGGTTGTTGAACAACTACGTCCTCTTGCCCCGTACCACCAGGTGGTACTTGAGGCCCCTGATACCCCTGTAGTTGGCGACTGGGATAGCGGGCGGCTCCAGCAAGCTCTGGGCAATTTGCTGGATAACGCCATGAAGTATTCCGACGAGGGGAGCACGATCACGGTGCGCGTCTCGGCCACCGGCGATTTGACCCATGTGAGCGTCCATAACCAGGGCGCCGGCATCCCTTCCGCCGAGATCAATCAACTCTTCCGGCCATATGTGCGACTTCAGGGAACCAGCGGACGACAAGGCTCCGGCCTCGGCCTCTACATCACCAAAAACATTATCGAGGCCCATAATGGCTCTCTCCGCCTGGAACTACCCTCCCCCGAACGCCAGGGCACAACCTTCTCATTTGATCTCCCCTTATAGGGATCAAATGGCTAACAATATGCTCGCAAAGGTCGCCCGTACATATCTATCGTACACCTGTCCATTTGTACAGGCTGGCTACCAGGTAATTTTGTCTGTATAAAGACTATTGGAACTGACGGTACATTCTGCCGCGCTGGCGTCTATACTTACTATTGTGCAGAGGAACCTGCGGCAGATCTCCTACAACGGTACAGCACTGATTGTGGAACCCAGGGCAGTATCGGGGTTCGGGCAGGGCGGCGTATTGAAGCGAATCTTCAACATGTTGTCTGCGTGCGAGGCAGTTATCGGGATCGGGCATTACCCGGTCCTCGTTGCCCTGATCGGGGATACTATTGGATATAGCATCGAGGTGCTCTGTCGCAGGGGCGCAATCCGCACATGTTATCTCATCTACACCAGAAGGAGCAGCATGATGGCACAATGGGCCTATAAAGTTGTGTATATCGACTATCGCGGACGCATTTCCTGCGAGGGTCTCGAAACATTGATCGGCAACGAGCGGCGCAGCACATTCGTGCGGCGCTACCTGAACAGCCTTGGCCCGGAAGGCTGGGAACTGGTAGGCATCCAGCCCCTGACCTCAAACTCAGCTTACTATGTCTTCAAGCGCCCAGGCCAGGATAGCGATTATACGGAAGCCACCCCTCCCGCCTCCGCCAGCGAAACCCCACCGGCCAGCAGCACCGGCAGCCCCACCATAGAGACGGCTTAGATACGTAGGGTTGGGCCAGTTCATACATGTAGCAGCAAGAGAGGTAGGGGCGCGGTTGACAAGCCCGCCTG
>JALYVR010000648.1 GCA_030853145.1 Chloroflexota bacterium
GCGCCTGAGTTCGCTGGCGATATAGATATGCTCTGCGTGCGAGGTAGGGGTCTCTGTTTCATCGACGGAGATCTCCAGTTCGAAGGGCACGTCTCTGGCAGCCAGGTAGCGGTACATCGAGACGATATGGGCCACGGCTTTCCCATACTTGGCGGCCGCCAGCCAGACATCCTGCTCGCTGAGGTGCATACCAGGGGCGTCTAGATTCGGCTGGCGCCTGCTGTAGCGCCGCTGAAGCTCGGCCGGGGAACTCTCCAGTTCTCCCCAGGGCAGGCTCTCCACCTTCTGACGCACGGTCGCGGGATCATCGGAGGCGCTCTTGCTGTCCACGTAGGCGCCGGGGTCGATGGTATAGAAGGTATACCCGGCGGCGACGCAGGCATCGATGTCCGCGAAGGACTTGAGGTGATCGGCATCAGCTCCCACTATGCCACGCCACCCGGCCTGGAAGGCGCCCCAGGTGGCATCGTTGAGCACATCATTGGGACTCCTGTCCGTGCGCTGCATCTCGCGTATGGACTGCTGCGCGAAGATCGGTGTGATCATGTGCAGCCGTGCCTCGCGCAGCACGCGGCGCAGGGCCTGCACATGTCCAGGCGTTGCCAATCCCAGGCGGTCTCCAAAACCCGCCGATGTCTCCAGGCCGATCAGCCGCGGCTGGAGCCAGGTGAGGGCGCTACGTAGCGCGTACGCGTTGGCGTGGCTGACCGGACAGCGTTTGAGTATATAGCCAGCCCTGAACTCCTGTGCCCCACCCTCAAAGTGGTCCAGCAACGGGTTCTCCGCGCGAGTCAGAATTGCCAATTGTTTGACGGGGCCGGAACTGCCAAGCCAGAGGGCCGCGCCCTCGTGAATGACAAAAGAGTCCTTGTAGATGGCTGTACTGAAATATCCCTGAAGTTCCCCCAGAGAAAAAGGGAATACATCGCCCATAAATCAACCTCTCCCGCTTTCTGAGTTTAAAAATACTATAACACAGACACACGAAAAAAGAGAATAGGCTCTATCTTTCCGGGTAAAAATGGCTCCCCCTATGCGAATCGGTGGCGCAAAATACGACCCCTTGACAAAACCGAGATCTGTCAAGTACACTTAGTAAAACGTTTTAGTAAAACGTTTTACCACTGCATTAGGAATGGAGCAAATGCGGCGAAAAAACTTGACCATTCGAGATGTCGCGGAGCGCGTCGGGGTATCTGTCAGCACCGTCTCGCATGTCTTGAATGGCAATGACCAGCATGTTGGCTCGGCTGTACGCAAGCGTGTCATGGACGTGGTAGAGGAACTGAACTACCGGCCCAACGCCATTGCGCGCAGCATGATCAAGCGGAGGACCGCCACCGTGGGTTTAATCATCACGGAGGTAGGCAACCCACTCTTTGTGCCGGTTGTTGAGGGGGCGGAGGAGGTATTGCGCGGCCAGGGCTATCACATTGTGCTGGCCAGCGCGCCTGATGTCGAGAGCGAAGTGGAGGCCATAGAGACGCTGCGGGCGCAACAGGTGGATGGGTTTATTTTTATGTCATTGTCCTTCTGGTATCCCAGCGATCATCTAGCGCGTTTGCAGGAGGATGGCGTGCCTTTTGTCGTCATCAACCGCCCCATCTCGGCTGCGGAGCATACAGGCAACGAGATCAACCAGGTGCAATTGGATGACCGGGGCGCGGGCTATTCGGCCACCCGCCATCTGTTGGATCTTGGTCATACGCGCATCGGTACCGTCAGCGGCCCGATAGATGGCGAGCCTGCGCGGCGCAGCGCCATTGAGCGGCACCGGGGCTGGCAGGAGGCGCTCCAGGAGCGTGGTTTGAGCGCGCGCCCCGAATGGGTCGTTGTCGGGGATTACACATATGAAGGGGGGTATCAAGCCATCAGGCAAATGCTGGCACGGGTAGAGGAGAGTGGTGTGGCCTGTCCTACAGCGCTCTTTGTGGCGAGCGATGTCATGGCCATAGCCGCGCTGAAGGCGCTGCACCAGGCCGGGAAGCAAGTTCCGCAAGACATCGCCATTGTCACCGCGGGCGATCCGCCATTTGCGACCTACACTATTCCCTCTCTGACCACTCTCTCGCTCCCGGCGCCTGAAGCGGGGCGCATGGCCGCTCGTATCCTGCTCGATTGGTTCAAAGAAGGCAAGCCCGCTCGTGCGCAGCACGTCACGCTCAGTTTCACTTTGAAAGTGCGCGAGTCGTGCGGAGCGCTGGCGTAAGCTTTTCCCAGGGTACCTTTTCCGTAAGGGCGAGATTGACCTCGCCCATGTGCGCAAACAAGGAGGCACGGTATGTTAAAGACACGGACGTTGTCCCGGTACCTGGCCCAGGGACTGGTGTCCCTCCTACTCATCCTGCTCGTCGCGGCCTGCGGTGGCACCACCGGCCCCAATGGGACTGGTGGTCCTACGAAGATTACCATTCAGGTGCTCGATGGTGGTGGCGTTCTCAACGTTCTCAAAGCTGTCCTGCAGAACTACAAAACGAGCCATCCCAACACAATCGTCGATATTAAATATGTGACGACGACGGCCCCGGTGATCCCTGGCAAGATCCAGGCGCAGATCAGCGCGGGCAAGCAGGATTTTTCCCTTATTCTTGGCGGCTATGACGTGGTAGCTGCCGGCATCAAGGATGGGTTCCTTGAGCAACTTACCCCCGCTCACTCTGACAAATTTCCTAACGTCAGCGATAACTACCAGGGGCCTGCCGCGCAGTATGCCGGCCTGGCACAGGGCTACGCTTTGCCAATTGCCTACACGCCCAGCGGCCCGCTCTTCGAGTATGATCCCAGCAAGGTACCCAATCCTCCTCAGACCATCGACCAGTTGCGCACATGGATCAAGGCGCATCCCGGCAAGTTCGAGTACGCTCGCCCGCGCAACTCCGGACCCGGCCGCACAATGTTGATGGGTCTACCCTACCTGCTCAAAGACAGCAATCCCAAAGATCCGGTGCATGGCTGGACCAACACCTGGTCCTTCCTCAAGGATATCGGTTCATCGATCGATTACTATCCCGCCCGTACCGGCGTGACGATGACCGAGCTTGGCAACGACACCCGCTGGATGATCGCCACCACCATGGGCTGGGACATCAACCCGCGCGTCCTCGGCCAGGTGCCCCAGGGCTTCAAGACGTTCATGTTGCAGGGCACCAGCTTTGTGGCCGATGACCTCTTCATGATGATGCCCAAGGGCCTGGATGCCCAGCACAAGGCGGTCATCCTGGACATGATCTCCTACGCGCTCCAGCCGAAGCAGCAGGCCTATACCTATGACAAGGGCTACTTCTATCCTGGCCCGGCCATCAAGAACGTCCCGCTGGCCATGGCCCCCGCCTCCAGTCAGACCGCGCTGCAGACGTTTGGTCGCCCGGAGTACGATCAGCTTGCGACCACTGTGCCGATCATG
>JALYVR010000649.1 GCA_030853145.1 Chloroflexota bacterium
TGGCCGCGCAAAGCGTTGGCAGCACGTTCCAGGTAAACGGTGTTCCACAGAACGATGGCTGCTGTCACCAGGGTGAGGCCACTGGCCCGGTAACGCTGCGGCTCGAAACCTCGGTCACGGATTTCCCCCAGACGATTGAAAAACACGGCCCGGGCCAGCGCGTTACGCGTCTCCCCCTTGTTGAGTCCGGCATGAACACGGCGGCGCAGTTCCACGCTTTGCAGCCAGTCCAAGATAAAGAGTGTCCGTTCAATTCGCCCCAGTTCCCGCAGTGCCACCGCCAGGCCGTTCTGCCGGGGATAGCTGCCCAGCTTTCTGAGCATCAGCGAGGCAGTCACCGTGCCTTGCCGGATCGAGGTAGCCAGCCGCAGGATTTCGTCCCAGTGAGTGCGGATGTGCCTGATGTTAAGAAGGCCGCCAATCATCGGCTTGAGTATGTCATAGTTGAGGCTCTCGCTTTTGTTGAGGCTCTCGCTTTTAGGGATGTAGAGTTTGGTGTCGGCCAAGTCGCGCAGGCGCGGCGCAAAGCGGAAGCCCAGCAGGTGCATCAAGGCAAAGACATGATCGGTGAAGCCCGCCGTATCGGTGTAGTGTTCCTCAATCCGCAGGTCCGACTCGTGGTAGAGCAGGCCGTCGAGCACATAGGTCGAATCGCGGATGCCCACATTGACCACCTTAGCGCTGAAGGGGGCATACTGGTCGGAGAGGTGTGTATAGAAGAGCCGACCCGCTCCTGTCCCGTACTTCGGGTTGATGTGGCCGGTGCTTTCGGCTTTGCCGCCCGCCCTGAAGCGCTGACCATTTGAGGATGAGGTAGTGCCGTCGCCCCAATGCTCGGCGAAGGGGTGCCGGAACTGGGCGTTTACCAGTTCGGCCAGGGCCGCCCCATAGGTTTCGTCGCGGATGTGCCAGGCTTGCAGCCAGGCCAGCTTGGCGTAGGTTGTGCCGGGACAAGACTCGGCCATCTTGGTCAATCCGAGGTTGATCGCATCGGCCAGGATCGTCGTCAGCAGCAAGGTTCTGTCCCTGGCCGTATCGCCAGCCTTCAGATGCGTAAAGTGGCGGGTGAAATCCGTCCACTGATCCACCTCCATCAGCATCTCAGTGATCTTAACGTGCGGCAGCAGCAGGGCCGTCTGATCGATCAGCGCCTGGGCTGCTTCGGGTACCGCCGCATCGAGGGGTGTGATCTTCAGGCCAGACGCGGCGATGACAGCGTCTGGCAGGTCATTGGCCAATGCCAGACGGTTGACCGTCGTGAGTTGTTGTTCCAGTAGCTGCAGTCGGTCCTGGAGGTATTGGTCGCAATCGGTGGACACTGTCAGTGGCAATTCATTCGCCTTCTTGAGACTGGCGAATGTCTCGGGCTTCACCAGGTACTCATCGAAGTCCTTGAATTGGCGTGAGCCTTGTACCCAGATATCGCCCGATCTCAGCGCATTCTTGAGTTCTGACAGCACACATAACTCGTAATACCGACGGTCAAGGCCATCACTTAAGACCACCAGTTTCTCCCATCGCTTTTTGATAAAATCGATCGGTGCATGAGCGGGTACTTTACGGGCATTCTCGGCATTCATACCGCGCAGCACATCGATGGCAGAGAGCAGGCTTTTGGCGGCCGGTGCCGCCCGCAGCTTGAGCGCGGAGAGCAGTTCCGGTGCGTAGCGGCGCAGCGTGTTGTAACTCTCGCCGATCCGGTAGAGGAAGTCGAAGTCCTCAGGCTGCGCGAGTTTCTGCGCCTCCGTGATACTGGCTGTGAAGGCGTCCCAGGGAAGCACAGATTCGATGGCGGCGAACGCATCGCCACCACTCTGTTTAGCTTCCAGCAAAGCCTGTCCGATACGCCCATAGAGACGGACTTTGTCGTTAATCGCCTTGCCAGAAGCCTGGAATTGCTGCTGATGGCTGTTCTTGGCCGCATTGAACAGTTTGCCGATGATGCGGTCATGCAGGTCGATGATCTCATCAGTGACGGTGGCCATGCCTTCCACGGCCAGTGCAACCAGAGTGGCATAGCGGCGTTGTGGTTCGAACTTGGCCATATCCGCGGGCGTCATCTGCGCTCCCTCGCGGGCGTCATCTGCGCTCCCTCGCGGGCGATCTTGAGCAGGCGGTTCTGGTGAACCTGTCGTTCAATTCCGTCGGGCAGATCCAGTGACTGCCAGACTTTAAGGCGCTCGATGTGTTCGAGCATATGCCGCGAGTTCGGCTTGGCGGGCGATTGGCGTAGCCAGGCCAGCCGTGTGGTCTGGCTGCCATCCTGACGTTTGAGCAGTTCATCCAGGCGCTGGCGGTGCGTGTCTGACAAGGGGGCATCCAGGAGGGCGTGAATACGTCGGTTGGCCTGGGTGATCGATTCGGCGCAAATGCGCTCGATGACCTCCAGTACCGGAATAAGGATATGTCGACGACGCAGTCTCTCGAGCACATTGTGCGCGAGCACAATCCCTTTGTCGGTCTGCAAGGCCAGATCGGTTGTCTCCTGGACAGCCTGCCGGTAGTGGGTCAATCCGAAAGGCTCTAAATTCAGGTAGGTACGCAACTCCAGCAGATGCTCACGCCGCGTCTCTTCCCGCTCTGCGTATTGCGGCCAGCAGGCCGGATCAATACGTAGCTGCTGGCCGATCCATAGCAACAGTGATGCTGGAATAGTCGCCGTATCGGTGGACAGCCCCTGGCCGGGGAAACGTAGCAGGCATAACTGCACCGCCGCCCCCAAGCGGTTTGCGTCACCGCGCCGTTGGCGGATAAGCGCCAAGTCGGCCTCGTTGAATGTGTAGTGACGGATAAGTTCATCGTCGGTGTCGGGCAAAGTAAGCAGGCTGTTGCGCTCTGCTGCCGACAAAATTGAGCGGCGTGGCATGGCTACGCTCCTGGGCGCAAGTAAGACCCCAAGTAGGTATAGAGCGTTTCCCGGCTGATGCCCATCTCCCGAGCGACCTGGGCCTTCTGCTCACCTGCGGCGATTCGCTGTTTCATCTGGGCTACCTGCTCGTCCGATAGCGACTTCTTGCGGCCCCGATACGCCCCCCGCTGCTTGGCCAGCGTGATCCCCTCGCGCTGGCGCTCACGCAGAAGGGACCGCTCGAACTCGGCAAATGCGCCCATCACTGATAGCATAAGGGTTGCCATCGGTGAATCCTCACCCGTGAAGACTAAGCCCTCCTTGACGAACTCAATGCGAACCTGCCTGGCAGTTAGTGTTTGCACGGTTCGGCGGAGATCGTCCAGGTTGCGTGCCAGGCGGTCCATGCTGTGAACGACAACCGTATCGCCCTCGCGAACGAAGGCCAGGAGCGCAGTCAGTTCTGGTCTCTTGGTGTCCTTGCCCGATATTCGGTCTGTAAAGCAGCGGTCGAGTGCCACCCCCTCGAGTTGGCGTTCCACGTTCTGGTCGAA
>JALYVR010000650.1 GCA_030853145.1 Chloroflexota bacterium
CCTGCAGGAGAATAGCCTGGGCCTGCTCCAACGGCTCTATGATCTCTTGCTCAGGCCCGTGGCCCACGCGCTCAATCTTTGCGAGCACCTGATCGTGGTGCCCTACGGCATCCTGCACTACTTCCCTTTCCACTGTCTCTTCGATGGGGTGCAGTTCGTTGTCGAACGCGTGAATGTCTCCTACCTACCGGCCTTCGCGCTGCTGGATATCTGTCGTCAGCGCGGCCAGCGCATCGGTGCCCAGGGTATCCACCTGAGCAACTCGCTGGTGATGGGGCTTTCGGATCATGGTCGCCTGCCATATGCGCTGCAGGAGGCCGAAGTGGTGTCGAGACAACTGGGAGCGCAGAGTGCCCTGGACAAGGCCGCTACCGCCGCGCTCTTGCAGCAGGTCGGCGCGCGCAGCCCCATCGTACATATCGCGGCCCATGGCCTCTTCCGCCTCGACGCGCCTAACTTTTCATTTATCAAACTGGCCGATCGTCAATTAAGCACCATCGAGGTCTTCAACCTCAATCTCTCCTCGTGCTCCCTCGTCACGCTGAGCGCCTGCGAGACTGGCCGCGCCGTCGTCGGTGGCGTCGACGAGGTCATCGGCCTGGGACGTGGCTTCCTCTACGCGGGCGCCGCCTCGTTGCTGCCAACCTTATGGAAAGTGGACGACGCCAGTAGCGCCGAACTGATGGAGATGTTTTACCAGGCCCTGATGAACGATTTCAGCAAGGCCGCTGCCCTGGCCGGCGCGCAACGCGCCTTCCTGGCGCGCGCCCGTACATCGATCCGCCCCTATCGCATCCACCCCTACTTCTGGGCCGGCTTTCACCTGATCGGCGACCCTGGGCCGCTGTAAGGCATTCGCAGGGATCAATGCATGGCAAAATAGTGCTTCAGCAATATCGCAGATCGCGCAGGGGCAAGGCTGTTCTCTCGTGAATATAGCTTAGCAGGCGCTCTAATTCTTGCCGGTATTCTGGGGGAGCGGGTTGGAAAGTAAACTGGGGTTGAGACCCTTTGGGCTCCCACTCCCAGCGCACGATCTGTTGGGTGCTTGAAAGCTCGAATTGATTCGGAGGCTTGCCCCTAAAGTTTGTGGTGTCCATTGCAAATAAACATGCCTGATTCCAGGAAATACGGCGGCGGATCACCCCTTGCTGTACGAGTAACCCACTCTCACTTGTCTCAATGCGCTGATAGAGACCCAGCGTCACCGTTCCTTGTGCCACAATCCAACACGCACTCCATAATCCGAGGGCTTCGCTCAATTTTACCGGGATAGCGAATGAGTTTGATCCTGGAAAAACAGTGGTCAGGGTGATGAGCACCGATATGCTGAACCAAACGGCTAGCAGAATCAAGTGAGCCCCCCTGGAGATCTGCTTTGTGAGAACAGGTAGCGTGAGTTCTCCTGTCAAAATAAGCAAAGGTAGTGGCTGTTCTGAGGAGAGGGGTACCTGCTCCGGGTTCCTACGCAAGGCTGCTAAACGCTTACGTCTGTTGAGCGTTTTGAGTAAGCTTTGAATAGCAAGTATTATCCAGGCCACGCCTAGAAGGAGAACCAAAAGAAGAAGGATGTTAGTCACCTTCTGTATCCTTTCTGATGTGTTCCCAGTGCATAAGCAAACAGCGTAGAAGGACCTCTGGCTGATGGCGCAGGTATTCTTTGGCTGCTTTAGTTTATCAGATTTACCAATTTCTGTCGAGATTAATAGCTGCCCTACGGCACGACCTATGGATTCCGGCTTGCCGTTGCCCCTATCTGAAGTGATATGATGCTCGTTGTTGAATGTATCTCTAGCGTATCCAATAGAGAAGCAAGTAGAAGTGAGGTGTATCATTGAAGCATCTGGCCCCAGATTATGTGTATACCGAGCAGGGTTTGCAGGCTGGCATGGTGGTCTCGATCTCGGATGATGGGCGCATTGCCTCCATCGCCAAGCGCGACGCGGACGCGCCGCCAGTTGAGCCGGTAGAGAGGATGCCATATACAGTACTCCTTCCCGGCTTTGTGAATGTACATAGCCATGCGTTCCAGCGCCTCCTGCGTGGGCATACGCAGGGCTACCTCTCACGACAGGACACCTTCTGGACATGGCGGCGCGCTATGTATGACCGGGCTCAGCGCCTCAATCCTGATCGACTCTATGACATCGCGTATGATACTTACCGGGAGATGTTGATGGCCGGCTATACCAGCGTGGGCGAGTTTCATTATGTCCACCATCAACCGGATGGGCAGCCATATGCGCAGCCGAACGCCATGGCTGAGGCGCTGCTGCGCGCGGGTCGTGACGCGGGCATTCGGGTCGTGCTGCTCATGACGGCCTACGCGCGGGCCGGGTTTGGTCAGCCGCCGGAGAAGGATCAGCTCCGCTTCTGCGATGCCTCGGTCGAGGCCTATCTTGAACGTGTGGAGGCGTTGCGCGTCGCGGGCGTGCCTGTTGGTGTGGCGCCGCATTCTGTGCGCGCTGTACCGGAGGACTGGCTCCGGGCCATTGCGGAGTATAGTCGCATCCACAACCTCCCGCTGCACGTCCACGCCGATGAGCAGGTGGCGGAGATCGAGCAGTGCAAGGCGGCGCACGGCTGCACGCCGATTGAACTGTTGGAGCGTTGCGGCGCGCTGGGGCCGCTCACCACGGTCGTGCATGCCACCCACGCCAGCGCGGCCGAGATCGCTTTGCTGGCCCGCTACGGCTGCACAGTCTGCGTCTGCCCCACGACCGAGGGCGACCTCGGCGATGGCATCGCGCCCTACTCCGAACTGCTGGCGGCCGGTATTCCCCTGACGATTGGCTCGGACAGCAACACGCGCATCGACCCTATCGAGGAGCTACGCTGGGCCGAGTATAGCGCGCGTATGCGCTACCAGCGCCGCCGGGTGCTGGTTGCCGATGAGTGGGCGACTCCGGGTCCGCTCTTGCTGGACTATGGCACACGGCGCGGGGCCGCGGCGCTGGGTCTGGAAGTAGGACAGATCGCCCCCGGCATGTGGGCCGACTTCGTGGCGCTCGATAGCCGGCATCGTACGCTGGAAGGTTGGGACGACGACAACTTTCTGGATGGGCTGTTCTTTGGAGCGTCCACACGGGCAATATGCGAGATATGGGTCCAGGGCAAGAAGGTTTTGTAACAAGAAAGGCCAGGAATCATGGAAGGTATGCTCTTCGAGCGCATGGGGCAATATGACTACGAGAACCTCTACTTTTGCCAGGATAAGAGCGTGGGCTTAAAGGCCGTCATCGCTATTCACAACACCATCCTGGGTCCGGCGGCCGGTGGCACGCGCATGTGGACATACGCGGCTGAGGCCGAGGCGATTGTGGACGCTATGCGCCTGGCGCGCGCCATGACTTACAAGCTGGCGGCGGTAGGGGCTAACTTCGGGGGTGGGA
>JALYVR010000651.1:0-1590 GCA_030853145.1 Chloroflexota bacterium
GTGCAGGCCTGCCACTCGGACCGCCGCTCGAATTGCTGCGGCACAAAGAAGTAATGAACTGGCTGAGGCTCCAGGCACGTCCAGGGGGTGCTGGCGAGATCGGATGCCGCCAGATTCGCAAACTTGCTCGCGCGCGGTCCCCATAGATCAGCATGGTAGACCTTTGCCATGCCAGGCGCATGCTCCGGCTTCCTGACGAAGATGCCGATGGCCACCCCCTGCTGAATATCAAAGACATTCTCATCCTTCATGAGACCATTCGCGAGAGGGCGCTCTCTGTAGCCACCGTGGAGGTCGAGGATGTAGATCGCGCTGAAGGTTTCCAGCAGGGATTGGCGCATGCGGCGGTGGGTGATGCCTTCGAGATAGGTGCGATTGGTGATGAAGGCCAGGATGCCGCTGCCGGCCTGCTGGATGTGCCACTGTCCCAGGCGGATGAACTTGATACAGTCGTCATCAAGGTTGAGCTTCTGCTCACGCAGGTCGCGTTTGTAGTCCGCGAGCAGGCTCTGTATCCAGGCGTTCTTGTTCAGCATGCCGGAGTTAGCATATGGCGGGTTGCCCAGGACGACCTGCACGCGCGCCTCCTGTTGTCCCGGCTGCCTCGCCTCCAGGGCATTCGTCAAAGAGACGCGCAGGGCGCCTGCATTCGTCCTGAGGTCATAGCCCATTGCCGCCAGCTTCAGGCTCAGGCTGATATGCGCGATCATGTAGGGAGCCAGCAGCAGCTCGTATCCAGCCAGGCGCGGCAGGAGAGCCTGCATATCGTGCCGTGGAGTCGCTGAGATGTGATCGATGATGCCATGCAGGAATGCCCCTGTGCCCAACGCCGGGTCAAGCACGCGCAGTTCGCGCGTATCGGCTATGCCCGCGGACAGCCCGAAGTCGCGCTTGAGCAGGGCATCAACGCTGCGCACGATGTAGGAGACCACCGGCTCCGGTGTGTAGTAGATGCCGCGCGCTGTACGCACCTGGGGATTGTACGCCGTCAGAAAAGCTTCGTAGAAGTGGATGAGCGGTTCCTGCCCAGGGTCATGCGCGTCCGTTGCCAGCTCAACGCCATCCAGGAGTGCCAGCAACTCCTCTAGCATACAGGCAATGCGCGCATGCAGGCCGGGAGCTGCGATATACTCCAGCAGGCCGCGCACAAGCGGGTCGGTTGCGGGAATAAGGTCAGCTATACGCATGCGGTCAATGCGCTCATTGGTCCCTGTATGCAGGCGGGCGACGAAGAGGATGTAGCAAATGGTTTGGGTGTACATGTCGGCAAGCTCAGCGTATGTCACCGTAGGGAGCAAGCCCGCACGGAGGGTGTGTAGGTGTGCGGAGAGGAGACCGTCCTGCTCGTCCACAAGCAGATCACGCAGCGCGTGGGCATGTAGCGCTATACGGGCTGCCAGCGTCTTGAGCTGCGTCGTCGTAGCTCGCCGCTGGCCACGTAAGGTACTTTTGTGCCTGCGCATCGCCTGCTTCCTCTCATGTGGCTAAAATAGTATGATACGCTCATGAGATGATGAAAGCAAGGGCGCAGGCGATCTCGCCGCCGCAGGCGGCGAAGAAAAGGGGGAAAAAGCGGGGTGGGGGGGGGGG
>JALYVR010000651.1:1600-3389 GCA_030853145.1 Chloroflexota bacterium
GGGGACACCCCGAACCCCGGCAGGGACGCTCCGCTCCCTGCACCCTCGTTTTTTGAATGGGTGTTTCAAAAATTCGGGGTAACTCATGTGCGCCCTGTTCGCTGGCCTGCGCCCTCTCTTTCGTGTAGGGGCGCTGCTGGCCTGCGCCCTGCATGTTGTATACTAGCATGGACCTATGTGAAAATCAGATCCCGTGGCCGGGAGTCATTGAGAAAGGCGCAGGGTAGCGATATGAGCGCGAAGACACCCTCAGGGGGGCAACAACCGCCGGACCCGGAGATGCAGGACCTGTTGGCACGCGTGCAGACGACGGAGCGGCGCAGGCAGGAACGCTTGCGGCTGAGCACGACGTTCCTGCCCGATACGTTGAGCCTCGGCGAGCGTATGCTGCCCTACCTGTTTGCGGGGATGGAGGCCTGTTTTATCAATGCAGTGTTGGTAGCGGTGGCCGGCTTTAATATCTTTGGGCCAAATATCCCTGTGATGCCCCTGTGGGCGCCGTTCGTGCTCATGGCCGGCAGCGTCTGGGGCGCACGCTACCTGGAGCGACGCGACGCACGCAACACGCCGCCGCTGGATGAATTTGACCGCGTAGGCACCAGCATGCCCGGCACCACGCTGCTGATGGTCCTGCTGGGAGTCGGGGCACTCTTCCTTACCTGGCTCAGCATTTATGCTCAGAGCATCGCGCTCTACAATCCGGCCTGGCTGCTGGCCCTGGTGAATGATATCCTGCTGCTCAACTCGCGCTTCTACCAGGTCCTGCTCATTCTGCTGCTGTGTGCCTTTCTGGCGTGGCGCGGCGTGCGCATCTCGCGGCGCGTATTTGAGCCGGGGCATGTCTTTAACCTGCTGCGGGTGGGCGTCGTCGTCATAATCGGCATTATCATCCTGCGGGCGGCCCAGGAGAGCAGCGGCAATGTCGTGCGTAACGAGACCGCCCTGTTCCTGCTCGTGCCGCTTTTCCTCTGCCTCTCGCTGGTAGCGCACGCGCTGGCCCAGGCGACCTTCGTAAGACACGCGCACCCGACCGGGCTAGAGGGCAGCGTGATGGCCCAGGAGCGTTCCATCTTCACTATGATGGGTATCGTCTGTGTGGCCTTGTTGATCGTCGTCCTGACGGTGGGCAGTGTTGCCAGCCCGGCCTTTTTGGGAGATGTGCAGCGCGCATTCGCCCCCCTGGGCGCGCTCTACGATCTGCTGGTGAGCATTTTCGCGCACATTCTCACCTTTCTGATAACGCCGATCATAAATGTCCTCCAGAGCCTGCATTTCAAAACAGCGCCAATAAGAGTTCCGCGTGTTCCACGTCAACCAGTAGGGGGCCATCATGGAGCGGCGACACCCCAGATTGCGATTATAGCCGGATCGATCCTGGCAATCCTGGCGCTGTTGATGCTGATAGTCGCGCTAAGCTCCCTGGTGACCTGGTCATTGCGCCGGCGCCGCTCGCGCGTTGTGCGCCGCCGGAACGAGGATGAACTGCACGTGAGCCTGTGGTCGTGGTCCCTCTTCTGGACACAGGTCAGGGCCTTCCTGCGCGCTCTGCTGGGCTTCCTCCTGCCACGCTCCAAATCTAACGGCCAGCAGGGCGTTGACCAGCAGCCTATCACCGGCGCGCCAGCGGTACGCTCTGTGCGCGAGATTTATCGCGCCCTGCTCAAGCTCGCCGGCGGCCGGGGGTATCCGCGCAAGAGGGAAGAGACGCCCAACGAGTTCAAGATGCGCCTGGACGAGCGTACTCTGCTGGCCGCGCCCGAATTGGCCACCATCACCGAAGCCTACACAG
>JALYVR010000652.1 GCA_030853145.1 Chloroflexota bacterium
TGGTAATAGTGCCAGTTATCTACGAGCGGAATAATCAGCCTGATATGATGCACGCGCGCGCACTCAATGGCATAGTCGATGTATTGCAGAGCAAGCGGGTTAAATACACCCAGACGCGGTTCGACGCAGATAGTACAGCCAACCGATATACCAAGAGTATGGCTGCGCACAACGGTGGCGCCCATGAGCGCGGCAGTTGCCAGGGCATCATCCACTCTAAAATGGCTGGGATACGCGTTGCCGTTATCTGTTTCCTGCATCCCCAGCCAGTAGATATTGGGACCTGAGAAACGGAAGAGGTTGCCATCGAGCAGTAAAGAGCTTCCTGACCGTGTGACAAAGGAGGAATCGGTCTGACTGGCAGGTTTAGCGCCTATTTTAGCAGACTTATTGCCTATTTTATACGCCGTAGGCTCAAGTTTCGTCGTCAAAAACCAGCCTACGATGAGGAGGAAGATCAGGCCAAGAGCGATAAGGACATCGCGACGCACATGTATATGTTTTAGCATGATTGAGCTCCTTGATCCACTCCCATTACTATATCAACTTATTTAAGGCTACCAAACTTTCGGCGATAACCTTGCCACTTCCATAATAAAGGAGTTCTCCAAACGCTGCAATAGGCATAGCTCCCTGGCCCAGGACTTTTCGAAAGTGGCTCGTTCTTCGTAGTTGCGCGATTAAGAAGAATGAGGGACTTCGTTGTAGGTTGTCAAGAGGACTAGAACACGCTATGCTAAGCCGGGAGGCATTTTCCAACATATCCATATCAGAAAGCTCGTGACCTTCACTGCCAGGGGTGATATACTGCAAGAGGGATGCGGCGACCGGAGTGGTTGCCTCTATCAAACCTTTTTTAGAGGGTGACCGCGGAGTTGCCTGGCTGATAGAGGAGTTTTTCATGTCGGAACAGCCAATAACGTCGGCTAACACGAATATCACTAGCAATACGCATACAACGAACACCAGCGCACCCATAGAAGATTTTGAGGCAGGCGTCCTGGCGCAACTGGATAGCCTCTATCGGACCGCGTTGCGCCTCACCAACAACGCACAGGAGGCCGAAGACCTGGTGCAGGAGACCATGCTCAAGGCGTTTCGCTTCTCCAACACCTACCAGCCCGGAACCAACCTGCGCGCCTGGCTCTTCCGTATTTTAAACACATCCGCCATCAACCGCTATCGCAAGCAGGCCACACATCCTACACCAACCCCGCTTCCCGAAGGCGAGGAGTTCTACCTCTACAACCGTATCAAAGACTTGAACGGGCAGGAACTGAGCGCGGGGGCGGAAGAGGAGGTGCTGAGCAAGTACCTTGACGAAGATGTGGAGAAAGCGCTGAAGGACTTACCGCTCAACTTTCGCATAGCGGTGATCCTGGCCGATATCGAGGGATTATCCTACAAGGAGATCGCAGAGGCACTGCAAATCCCCATCGGGACGGTCATGAGCCGGATATCGCGCGCGCGCCGGCAGTTACAGCGCTCGCTGTGGGACTATGCCAGGGATAGGGGATATGTGAAGGCCGCGCCAACAGAGTGACCCTGGCAAGCCTGGGAACAAAACGCAGGGCAGGACGCATACTTAGTACGCGTCCTGCCCTGTGAACCATATATTCATGGGTAGAGCAGCACTGATTACCTACGCGATCTTCAGCAGGAGAACGACGCTACGAGCCGCCGGCTCCAACTATCCCATCGCTGGCAGTGCCTTCATCGACCAGCACTGTCTCACCCACGCTGTGTTCGATGGCCGCGAGTTGCGTTGCCGATCCCTGGGCATGAGGACCCTTGAACCAGTGACGCACGCTGACAAGCCACCAGACCGTCAGAATCACCAGCGTACCCAGGACCACCACCGGGGTATAGTTGAAGTTCGCGGGGGTGACCGGGTTCAATGTTGGCAGCATGAACAAGATGGAAATGAAGATCACCCACAGCACGGAAATCACGCCAATAGGCTTGCTCCACGCGCCCAGGTGCCAGGGTCCCACGCGGAACTCCTTCGCGAAGAGGCGCAGCAAGATCGGCAACACGTACGAGATGTAGAGGCCGATGACCGCAATGGAGGTAATCGCCACATAGGCCGCGAAGTTCACGACCGTCGGAATCGCCAGGATGAAGGCACAGGTCGCGGACAGGATAATCGCATTGCGCGGAGTACGACCACGATTCAGGCGATGCCAGAGGTTTGAGAAGGGCACCGCGCCATCGCGCGAGAAGGCATAGATCATGCGAGAATTCGTTGTGATCGAGGACATGCCGCAGAAGAACTGCGCACCGACGGCGGCCGCGAAGAAAAGCGTTCCCAGCACAAAACCCAGGCGACTTTCCAGGATATAGAGAACCGGATTGAGCGCGCCAGCGGCACCGTTTGTGGTAATATCGGGAGCCGCGGCCAGCAAGCCCATGAGCACGATATAACCGGCAAAGGCGGAGACGACGACAGACATGACCACGCCCCACGGCGCACGCGTCTCGGCCCCAACGGTCTCTTCGGTCATATGCGCCGAGGCATCGTAGCCGGTATAGGTATACTGCGCCAACAACAGGCCCAGCAAAAAGGCATACCAGATGGGGAAACCCGACTGATTATACTTGGGGTCGGCCTTGAAGAGCGTACCAAGGGAGTTCAGCGGGACCGAGGCAGCATGTTTCACGAAATCGGGCGCCGCGAACTGCTGCGCCACCAGGGCCGCCACCACCACGCCACCGCCGATGAGCAGCACGCCGACGATATGCCACCAGACACTGACATCGTTTAAGAACGCCACAATGCGCACGCCAAAGATATTCAGCAGGACATGCAAGATAAGGACGATGGCATAGATGGCCAGAGTGGCCCACTGTGTGGCCGGATCGATGCCGGTGACGCTGCCAAGTTTCGCCGGGAAACTGGGAATCCAGGCATTGAGCAACACATCGATGGAGACCGCCAGGCCGTAGTCAATACCCGCGGTCACTGCGACCTGGCCAAGCAAGTTGAACCAGCCAGTGAACCAGCCCCAACCCGCGCCACCGAGCTTGGAGGACCAGTAGTAGAGACCGCCCGCCGTGGGATATGCCGAAGCGAGTTCAGCCATACCAAGCGCGACGATAACCACAAAGACAGTCACCAGGGGCCAGCCAATGGCCCCGGCGGCAAAACCAGAATTTGTAATCCCTGTATAAAAGAGGGTCAGACATCCACTGAGAACGGAAATGATGGTGAAAGAAATGGCGAAGTTCGAGAAGCCACCCATCGCGCGAAATAGTTCCTGCGCATAGCCCATGCCATGCAGCCGTTTCATATCGCGCGCTATCAACTCTTCTCTGGCAGCTTTTTTCGATGTAGCCAAAAGATACCTCCTAATCCCATATAACAAGCACGTGACGAGGATAGACT
>JALYVR010000075.1 GCA_030853145.1 Chloroflexota bacterium
GTGCTCCTTTTTTGAAAGTGTTCTTTCTGAAGAATGTATGTTCTATTCTATCACCTTCCCCGTCCGCCCACGGATGCGGCAAGCCGAATCCCTACGCGGACGGGGGCGGCTCACCTGTCGAATGACGCTTGACAGAGCAGCCGGAGCCCTACACGATTTATGTGAGAGGTACTGACTATGATTGAGCCTCTATATATCGAAGTGCTGTGCAAGCTCTACACCGCATTAAAGGATAGCGATGTCAATTGGACCCTCACGGGGAGTCTAGGGCAGGCGCTTCAGGGTCTGCCTCTGACCCCTCACGATATCGATATTCAGACCGGTGAGGTGGGCGCCTATGAGATCGAACGCCGTTTCGCCACGTGTGTCATCAGAAAGGTAGCCTACTCGGCCACTGAGAAGATACGCTCCCACTTTGGCGCGTTGCTGATTGATGGTGTGCAAGTAGAGCTGATGGGCGACGTGCAGAAGCGACTCGTGAACGGCGCCTGGGAAGACCCGGTGGATCTCCAGCGCCATACGTGCGTTGTGGACTACAAGGGGATGCGCATCCCGGTGCTCTCCCTGGAATACGAGTGCCAGGCATACCTGAAGTTAGGCAGGATAGAGCGCGCCCGCATGCTGCGGGAGTTTATCGATGCACACCAGCCGGGTAAGTAAAAGATTGATATTAATAGAGTTTGAAAAGAGCCATTCGTTGTTGGCTGTGACCAGCCGGTAGCTTCACACAGGAGACCACACCGTTGTCTGAGAAACGCGAATATGTAGAGCCATTCTCCGAAGGAGGTCATCTCAATCTGCGAGCTGACTGCGAGAGCTGCTTCGCACTGTGTTGTGTCGCGCCGGCTTTCTCAGCCTCGGCAGATTTCGCGATCAATAAAAACGCTGGGCAGGCCTGTCCTCACCTGCAAGCGAACTTTCGTTGCGGCATTCATACGCGCCTCAGGCAGCAGGGCTTTCCGGGCTGCACTGTGTACGACTGCTTCGGCGCTGGACAAAAGGTCTCCCAGGTTACCTTTGGCGGACAGGACTGGCGACGGGACCCGCGAACCGCAAAACAGATGTTTGGGGTATTCTCGATCATGCGAGATCTGCATGAACTGCTCTGGTATCTGACCGAGGCGCTGAAGTTGCAAGCGGCCCGCTCGCTCCACGGTGAGATCAACCTCGCGTTGAAGGAGACCGAACGTCTCACTTACAACGACCCCGCAGCTCTCATGGAACTGGATGTGGCAGCACACCAGCGAAACATCAATGCTTTGCTACTGCGTGCGAGCGAACTTGCGCGAGCCGAAGTCCGACATAAGAGGGACTACAGAGGAGCCGACCTCATCGGAGCTAACCTCATCGGCGCTAACCTCATCGGCGCCAACTTGAGAGGCGCATACCTCATTGGAGCTGACCTCAGAGATGCTGACCTGAGAATGGCTGACCTCACCGGGGCTGACTTGAGAGGAGCTGACCTCAAAGGCGCTGATCTCACCGGGAGTATCTTTCTCAGCCAATCCCAACTGGATGCGGCACAGGGCGATACCGAAACAAAGGTGCCGTCGCAGCTCACTCGCCCAACGCATTGGTACGAGGCTGAAAGAACGGAAACATCTAATGTTCGCGCTTAGTTCACCCTTGTTGATCAGGAATTAGACAGGCGACCTGCTGATTTTTGTGTCTTCAGCCCTCGTCGGACTCATCAAAGGGCGGCGGAAGTGGCTCGTGACTCCCCTGCGTCTGTTGCCGGTAGCAGACATACGAGTAGATGTAGAGAAAGATGGAAACAGCAATGAGTGGCACAAGAAGCCCCCAGAGGCGCAGAGACGGTATAAAACTGCACAGCATACCGATCAAGCCCACCGCCACGAAGAGCCAGCCTCCCAGGCGGTGCGTCCTTTCCCATACGACTGCATTGGTGATCGTCCAGGGCGTCCGTATACCCATCCAGAAGTTGCGCCGTATTTTGCCCATATAGTTGCCTAAGAATATGAAGAGCACCGAGACTGCCAACATCACCACCATCGTCATATCAAAGCCGATGCCCAGCGCCTGAGCCATGGTCGCAAGCTGGATGATCAGCATAAACAGCACGATGCCCGCCAGGATTATCCTTGCTACCTTGAGGTTGGGCGTTGTACTCTGACGCCCTCCCAGACGCGGGCCAGCAGCCAGGAGCAACCGTACCAGCACGTAGATGCCTATGCTCATCAGCGGATAGAGGAACGTTCCCAGCCACTTCGAGCCATACCCGTTCGCTTGCCCACTTGCCCCCCAGTGGATCGGCACAATGTCGGGCAGAACAGCAACGCCATACACAGCGACGATGAGCTGAATAGCGATAATCGCCCAGATCAGAATATCCGCTGGGCGGCGAAACATAGGCTTCGGATAGATTTTTTCGCCACTAGGATTGTTCATATTTATCCTCCCTGAACATCTCAGGTGCATCTTCACTCTGTGCAGCAAAGGGCACTTTGTCTGTTTGTTCAACAGAGGGTTCTTTGCCGCCAAACCAATCAAGTACTTCCGTCATTAAGTCTTGAAAAACGGTGGTATTCAACGAGTAGATCTGAAACTGCCCATGGCGTTCGACACGCACCAGGTCGGCCAGCTTGAGAACCGTCAGGTGGTGCGAGAGGGCTGTGCGAGCGACCCCGGCATGCTCGGCCAGTTCTCCGGCAGTGCGCGATCCTCCGCGCAGGTATTGCAAAATCCGCCGGCGCGTGGGGTCGGCAATGGCCTTGTACGCTTCTTGCATGGGCAATACATCCCTCTTCTCGTTGATAGACGTGCTAGTATTTCAGTATCTACCGAAATACTAGCAGATCCAGGGCATAAAGTCAAGAGGAACGGGTGAGATTCATCTGCGTATGGGTGATAGCTTACTTAGATCTTATCCGAGTGCGATCTTCCGCGCGATCAAGGTTGCGATGTGTTGGTAAAAGGAGACCACTTCCTGATCACGAAAGGGATGTGTGCCGCTGAGATCCTGGTGTTCGTCCTGTTCGATCAGCTCGCGTACTTGCGAGGCTCGTTCTGAGGAGGTGTGCGCGTTCGCCAGCCAGGCTTCAAGGGGCATGGTCAGACGATTGGTGATCACCTTCTCGACTTCCAGACCACAGATGGTAAAGAGGGCCAGGAGTTCGCTGAGAGGCAGTGCGCGGGTGTGCGAGGTGTCGCGAAGCTGCTCAAAGCGGTTCTGGTAAGCGGCACGGGCGGGAAACTCGCTCACGATGAGGTCCTGGATCACAACCATTCCCTGGAAATGACAGACGCGAGCCATTTCTGTAAGCACACGCTGTGGGTCTTCACAGTGATGAAGGGCGTAGCGAGAGACGACGATATCAAACGTTGGCGAAGCCCAGGGGAGCTGTTCGGCGTCGCCCAGTTGAAAGTGCAGGTTGGTCAGGCCTCGCGCCTCGCGCATCTGTTCGGCAAGAGCAAGTGGGGCGGGGGTGAGATCGAGGCCCACGACCTCGCAACCCGCCTCTGCGAACGCGGCAGCGACGTAACCAGGACCAGTTGCGACATCCAGGACGCGCGCTCCAGGATGAGGGTGAACGGCCTGAACGAGAGCGGCGAGACGGTCTGGGTTCCTGATCAGAGAATTGGCAGCGTATGCCTGCGCCTGCTGCGTGAATTCCTGGCGCACCACTGCTTTGTGATCGGGTGAAGATGATGACATGGGTGGATCTCCTTTAGAATAAATTGTGGAACTACTCACATCAGCATTATGAGTTGTTCGCTAGTGAAAGCCTCTTAGGTAAACTATACTTCTTTCAAGCAAGCAATGCTCCACTGTTTCTTGATCAAAACAAATGTATACCATGTTTGAGGAGAAAAAGAATGCTATTCATGAAACGTTCCCTTTTCGCTGTTCTTGGTATAGCCAGTTTACTACTGACCCTAGGATTCTTCACAACTCCACACGCATATGCCGCCACTGCTAACCAGGAGATTAGCAACGATTGTCCAGTCTACGATTATGGTTCGTCAAGCGATGCCACCCTTAGAAATTTTGCTACTCCTCCTATGTGGACGTTTGAAGATGACAATGCTCCCTCCCTGGGTACCGTCTTTGATCCCTGCTTGAAGACTCTCGAACTTGAATGGACCAATAAAGGAGCAGATTTTTACCAGGTAATCACTACAGTGAATGGACAAAGTAACCAGGTCTCCTATAGCGGCTCTTTCCAGCAGAATCCATCCAATGGAGATTTACTCGTGGACTTATCTAATACGCCCTACAATGTCCAATATACCTACCAGGTGGAATCATGCAATCGCAATTGGTATGGTTCGAATTGCACTGATTGGTCACCTCATGTGACGATCTTCACTGGTCCACAGGGTCTCTGCATTCAGGGTTTCGTCTGGCGCGGGGCCAACTCGAATGATCATGTCTGCGTCACGCTAAATGTACGCGATCAGGCGGCTTACGACAACAGTCAAGCGTCTTCTCGTGTCGACCCCCATGGAGCATATGGTCCAGACACCTGCATCCAGGGATATACGTGGCGCGGGGCTTTCTCTGGCGATCATGTCTGTGTCACGCCAGATGTACGCACTCAGGCTGCCTATGATAACAGTCAAGCACCGTATCGTATCGTCTCTTAACATAGGTAATAGGAGACTGTTCCAATTCAGGGCAAACTGAACGTTTACAAGAACAATATGAGTCATCCCGGATTTTTCTAGAGCTTGAAAAGATGACTGCCGCGTGTTCTCCCAGCAGGAGTGCAGAGGGCGGTCGCCCTCTGCCGGGGCGTGGGAGAGGGAGAAGTATGGGGAGACCCCATCCCCCCCAAAGGGCGGCCGCCCCTTTGAACCCCGCACAAGGAGTTTTTCAGGCTCCTCAAAAATTCGGGATGACTCATATCATGAGACTTTTCTCTTCCTCCGTTCCCTCCCGCGTGGCCCCTCCATTGCTAAAACAACTTCCGGTACGTCACTACCTGACAGGCGGCATACCACGTCGCCTGCCAGGTCGCCACTTATTTCGTGCGGGCCAGCCTGATCAGTTGGCCCAGGCCGGGCTTCTGGCCATACATCAGGACGCCGGCGCGGTAGATGCGAGCCGCGAAGGCTGTGCAGATGACGATGGCGATCAGCATCAGCCCGATGGTGAGCCCAATCTCCCAGCCGGCGGCGCTGCCGATGCCAACACGCATTAGCATCGTGGTAGGCGTCCAGAAGGGAATGTACGAGATTACTCTGACCCATGTCGCGTCGGGGCTAGAGATGCCAAAGAAGCTGACAAAGTAGCCGATCATGAACAGCCACGTGAGGGGCTGCACCGCGTTCTGCACCTCGTCCTGCCGTTTGACCAGCGCGCCCATAGCGGCGAACAGTGTAGCATATAATAGGAAGCCCAGGATGAAGTACACCAGTAGCAGTAGCAGCAGCGTGATGAAGTTGCCAGTAATATTCAAGTTCAGCCCGCCGGTATTGCTACCTAAGAGCGCGGCCTTTAAGGGTGTCTGTAACAGCAGTGCGGTGATGCCTACTATCACAAATGCCGCCATCTGCGTCAGCCCAGCCGCACCGATGCCGATGATTTTCCCGGCCATTAGTTGCAAGGGCGTGGCCGCGTTCACCAGGATCTCCATAATGCGACTGCCCTTCTCCTCGGCAACGCCCATGGCCACGGTCATGCCATAGAGATACACCGACATGAAGATGAGGATAATGCCCGCGTAGGCGATGATGTACCCGGCGACGATATCACCAACTGAGCGTTTATCTTGCACCTGCCCCAGGTTCACCACCGAAAACGCTGGTTGCGCAAAGAGTTTGCTTGTTTGGTCCGCGCTCAAGCCCAGGCGAGAGGACCTGTCGAGCAGGCTCAGTTGACTCGCGAGCGTCTGCACCTGGGAGGTGTCGGGTGAACTGTTATGCGTATAATAGGTGAAATGCACATCCTGGTCTGGCGCGCGGTCCAGCACCAGCAGGATGTCCAGCGTGCCGTCTTTCACCTGTTTCTGTAGATTGTTACTGCTCCCGGCCGGCGCCGTGGAGACGGCGAATTGTGCTTTCGCGGAAGTGCTCTGCCCGGATGCCGTGCCATTAAGCGAGCTATCGACGTAGTGTTGCAGCGCGCTGTCGTTCATGCCAGCGATGCTGCCCGCGTTATTCACAACCACGACCTTCGTCTGCGAGTTTGAGTTGGCCGTAAAGTACTGGATAATGGTCGGCACGCAGGCCCCGATCACGATTAGCACCAGGATGATGATGGTACTGATAATAAAACTGCGCTGTGTCAGGCGTTTCTTATACTCGTGCTCGATAATCAGGCCGATATTGCGCAGGGTGTTTTGCCGGGCGTCGCGGCCTAAACTGACGGTTGTGGTCTGTGGCTCCGGCTCCAGCGTCTGCTGTTGTGGTGTTGTCAGGGTATCCTTCGCCATTATTTCATGCCTCCTGCCTGCGCCGGTAGCGCCTGTGGAACATCTGGCATCCCGCTCTGGCCGACGGATGCTATGAAGATGTCGGTTAGAGATGGTTCGGCCAGCTCGAAGCGGCTAATGATCCCGCCGTGACTCAGTGCGGCCTCTACGATCAGATTGGGGTTGAGGTTGGCCGCTATCTGCATCTCGATATAATCCTGCCGGCGTTTCATCACATGGATGCCTTCCAGCGTATCCAGCCAGAGGGCCTCCGGGTCGTTATCGAGCTTGAGTCGCACCATGTTGCGCCCGTGCTGGCGTTTGATCTCGCGCACGTTGCCCTGGATAATGGTCTGACCTTTGTTAATGATCAGGATATCCTCGCAGAGTTCCTCGACCTGCTCTAGCTGGTGCGTCGAGAAGATGATCGTCTTGCCTCGGCGGTGCATCTCCAGAAACGCCTCTTTGAGCGTGTTGGCGTTGACCGGGTCCAGCCCGCTGAATGGCTCATCCATGATCAAGATCAAGGGGTCATGGATGATGGTGGCCAGAAACTGGATTTTCTGCTGATTGCCCTTGGAGAGTTCTTCGACCTTCTTTTTACGATACCCGGTGATCTGGAAGCGCTCAAGCCATTCGTCCAGGTGTTTTTTTGCTGTGGGCTTCGATAAACCGTTCAGGCGCGCCAGGAAGAGCAATTGTTCCTCGACCCCCTCTTTGGGGTAGAGGCCGCGCTCTTCCGGCAGGTAGCCCCAGTTGCGCCGGGGTACCTCGCGCACATCTTTGTCATTCCAGGTGATGCGCCCACTATCAGGCCTCAGGATGTCGAGGATCATACGCATGGTAGTGGTTTTCCCGGCGCCGTTCGCGCCCAGAAAGCCAAAGATCGCGCCCTCTTTCACTTCCATAGACAGGTCTGTGATGACGTGAAGTTGCGCAAACGATTTATTGATACATTCAACTGTCAATCCCATTACGATGACTCCCTACTGGATAAGCTTGTCCATTCTATGTGAGATATTCTATAGACGCGGGTCAACCGGTTCACTCTCCATGGCCAGCACGCCAAAGACGCATTCATGCACCCGGCGTAGCGGCTCGCCATGCACAAAGCGCTCCAACGCCTCGACGCCCAGGGCGAATTCGCGTGCGGCCAGAGCGCGCTTGGCGCCAACTCCGCGCACACGCAGGCGTTCCAGGTTCGCGGGCACATTGTACTCCGGCCCATAAATGATGCGCAAGTATTCGGGGCCGCGACACTTGAGCGCGGGCTGAATAAAGCCGTGTGGGCCGCGCGCGATAAAGTTCAGGGGTTTAATTACCATGCCCTCGCCGCCACGTGCGGTCAGCTCTTGCCACCAATGGATGCCCTCGGCCACGCTAGCGGGGTCGTGTAGCTCGACCAGTTTATAGGGCGTGGCCAGCAGCAGTTCCGCATCGGCCTGGCAGAAGCTGGCGATGGTCTGCATATGCCAGAGGTGATCCTTATCGACGTGGACCGCGTTCTGCGTGGCCAGGATATGGAACGGGGCCAGCTTCAGGTCGCTCAGCGAGTTAACCGGCCAGCAATACTGCTGGTACGCCTGCACATACTGGCGCGCCATGCCTTCGCGTGGACGATAGCGCGCCTCCAATTCGCTCACATCCAGTCCGCGCTCCTGAGCGCGATCCAGGACAGAGACCACATCGCCCAACGCCGTGCGCGCGGCGGCCCCCACCGCGGCATACTGCTTGAGTAGCAATCTCTGCGCCTTGACCGACCAGGGCATTAGCTCACAGTCCAGGCACACCCAACTGGTCTGGAACTGCTCCCAGAAGTTCGTGGCATCCAATGCGCTGCGCAAACGCTCCAGAAGCGCGCGCTCTAAGGCGAGGTCATCGAAGAAACGCCGGCCCGTACGCGTGTAGCAGATGCCGATCTCCGCGCCGGTGACGCCAAAACGCTGGCGCGCCGTCTCCTCATCGCGACAGAGCACCACAACGGCACGCGAGCCCATGTGCTTCTCTTCGCACACTACGCGCTCCAGGCCCTCGCGCGTGTAATAGGCGAAGGCTTCGGCGGGATGTTCTAGCAGTCCCGGCTCGTGGCTGGTCTCCGAAGGCGACATCGTTGGCGGCAGATAGATCAGCCAGCGCGGGTTAGCGGCGAAACGACTCATCACCTCCAGCGCGGCGATGGCGTTCTCCTGGCGAATGGTGACCTTCGGCTGCAAGCGCGTAACCACCAGGCGCTTGCCCATCACGTCCTCGATATCCAGCAGATCGTCCTCCCGTTGCTGGGTCGTTAGCCCGTCGTTGTTGGTTGTGGCGGGTGCCAGCGGCTTGAGCGACTCCCAATAGGTCTGGCGCGCGGGTACGGAGATCTGTTCGCGTTCGGGATAGCGCAAAGCGGTCAGCCTGCCACCGAAGACGCAGCCGGTGTCGATATTGACGGTATTGTTCAGCCACTCAGGCTCAGGCACCGGCGTGTGTCCATAGACGATCATGGACTGCCCACGATACTCGGCGGCCCAGTTGTAGCGCACAGGCAGGCCAAATTCGTCGGTCTCGCCGGTTGTCTCGCCGTACAGGGCAAAATCGCGCACCATCCTGGAGGCGCGCCCCTGCATTTCGGCCTTCATCCCGGCGTGGGCCACCACCAGCTTGCCCTCGTCCAGCACATAGTGGCTGATCAGGCCCTCGAAAAACTTCAAGATACGAGTGCTAAAGGCGGGACTCGCGCGTGCCAGTTGCGCCAGCGTCTCCTTCAGGCCATGGTTGAGGCTCACATCGCGCCCCTGCAATTTGCGCATCAGCTTCTTATCATGGTTGCCTGGCACACAGATGGCCGTGCCGCTCTCCAGCATATCCATGACGAGGCGCAGCACTTCGGGTGTATTGGGGCCGCGGTCCACGAGGTCGCCCAGGAAAACGGCCTTACGCCCCTCTGCCGGGGGTTGCACACGATACGCTGGCTCGCCGTCCTTGCTGACGCGCTCGATACTGTACCCCAATTTTGTGAGCAATTCGTGTAGTTCATCAAAGCAGCCATGCACATCGCCAATAATATCGAATGGGCCATGCTCGTGCTTGCGATTGGTCCACAGCGGCTCACGCGTTACCTCTACCGCGTCAACCTGCTCAGGCGAATAGAGCACATGTGTGTGCGTAAAGCCTTCGCGGCGCAGGACGCTCAGGGAGCGACGCATATGCGCATGCTGGCGGCGCACCACATGGGGGCCAAACTGGCGATCCGGGCGCAGCGCATTGCGCTCATGGCAGAGCTTCTCCGGCAGGTTGAAGACAATCGCCACCAGTACACAGTGATATGCGCGCGCCAGCTTGAGCAACTCTTTGCGATCCTCGGCAACCACATTGGTCGCATCGATCACTGTCAGCTTTCCAGCCGCTAAACGCCGTGCTGCGATAAAGTGCAGCACCGCGAAGGCATCATTGGTGGCCTCCAGGGCGTTCTCGTCGTCGGCCACCAGGCCACGACAGAAGTCCGAGGAGATCACCTCGGTGGCCTTAAAGTGCCGTTGCCCAAAGCTGGATTTGCCTGAGCCAGAGGGGCCGATCAATACCACCAGGGCCAATTCAGGGATAGTTATTTTCATGAGTCTGTTCTCAACTGTTCAATCAATCGTGTTTATGGATGCACTCTGCATATTATCAGCATGAGCTACTTTCGTGGTTTGTGCAGGCGGAAGAAAGATGTTACGCCCTGGCAAAGATGCCCATCTGTGAGGGCGCGCCCACCGTCTCGTCCTCCGGGCCAAGTGGCAGACAGCGCACCGTATAGCCATAGCGCGTCGCGCCCTTCCCCGCCCAATCCTGGAACTGCTGGCGCGTCCACTCAAAACGGTGGTCGCTATGGCGCATATGGCCAGCGGGCATAGTCTCAAACTTCACGTTGTACTCGACATTGGGCGTGGTCAGAATCACCGTGGTAGGGCGCGCACACTCGAACAGTACGCGCTCAAAGGAGGCCAGGCGTGGCTGATCCAGGTGCTCAATAACCTCGACGACGGCGGCGGCATCGTAGCCTTCCAGGCGCTTATCGCGATAGGTCAGTGCGCCGTGGATCAAGCTGATGCGCTTCTTCTGCATGCTAGACATTGTTTCAAGATGCAGGCGTCTCTGCGCCAGTTCCAACGCACGATAGGAGACATCCAGGCCCATAATCTTTTCAAAACGTGTCTCGCGCAGTAATTTCTTGAGCAAACGACCCTCGCCGCAGCCCAGGTCCAGCACGCTTTTGGCGCCCAAGTCGCGCAGCACCTCCACCACAGCATCCAGACGTTGCTCGTGCAGGCTCACATGCTTCTCTTTGCTCTCAACCGGCTCCGCTTGTTCAGCCTCATCGCCCTCCTCCAGCGCCTCCTGCTCCTCGGCGATCAGGCGGGCGATGGCCTCACGGGCCAGGCTGGGCTTGTGGCGCAGGTAGCGATAGGCGATCAGCTCGCGCTCAGGGTGCTTCTCCAACCAACCCTTGCCGTGCAGCAGCAGCTTCTCTACCTCGTCCTTGCCAATCCAATAGTGCTTCATGTTGTCGAGCACAGGCAGCATAACATAGACGTGTGTCAATATATCAGCCAGGCGGCAGGTCGCGCTCAGGGTGAGCGTATAGTACGCGCTGAGGCCCCACTCCGGGTATAGCTCATCCAGGAGGTGTTGTTCGGCCTGCACCGTATAGCCCAGCGGCTCAAACAGACGCTTCAGCAGGTCCTCGCCATTACGGCACTGCACCACCGAGAGGGTGATGGAGAGCGGGATGGGTGTCGCGGCCAGTTCAGGGCGCATATCGCAACGTCCCTGCATGGCCGTTCTAAAGGCATCGGCCAGCGCCACACTCATGAACGAAGAGGCCACATAGGGCCGATCATTGACATATTGCTCCATGCTCGCCGCGCCGCGAGGTCCACGCACCAGCTTGATGGGATCAATATCAAGCAAAAGGGCTGCCACACACTGTTCCTGGTTGGCCTCTGGATAGAAGATATGGCCCCGCCCAAACGCCAGCGAGAAGGACTGCGGGCGTTCAGGGTGCTTATGGAGCAGGTAGCCCAGATCGGTAGCCGGCTGATAGGTTGTAGCGATTGTCAGCAGCATAGCAGTATTCCCTCAGCAATAGAATGGGGATATTGTAACATCAGGTGAGCAGGCAGACAAGTAGAAGCGGATACTCAACAGGGTCTAATGTGATATAAAAAGAAGCAGAGATACGGTGAGGTCTTCTCGCTCTTTCCAATGAGCGTCAAAAACTAGCGATTTTCCATAGAAAGCGAGGTTTGCGAGTGGAGAACACAACATACAATGGTCATGACATCGACTGGCGCGCATGGCTTGAGCGCTGGGATCGACAGCAAGCGGGGTATTTGCCCTCGCGCGAGGCACGTTTTACGGTGATGCTGGATGCGCTGGAGGTTCTGCTGCCCCCCTCCTTCGTTGCGCTGGATCTTGCGTGCGGTCCGGGTTCCTTGAGCCAGCGCCTGCTTACCCGTTTCCCTGCGGCGCGTTGCCTGGCCGTCGATCTAGATCCGGTTCTGCTGACTCTTGGGCGCAATGCCCTGGGAGACATGGATGGTCGTTTGCGCTGGATCGAAGCTGATATTCGTGATCCGGGCTGGCAATCCGGGCTGGATATTGCCCAGGTGGATGCCGTGTTGACCACGACGGCTCTCCACTGGTTACGCCCGGAGACCCTGCTCCCGCTTTACCAGCAACTGGCGACTTTGATACGTCCCGGTGGTCTGTTCCTCAATGGAGATCATTTGCGCTTCCCTCCCCAGCAGGCGAGCTTGCAGGCGGTGGCAGAGCACGTGTCCCGGCGCCAGGAGCAAGCCATTGTCCAGCAGGGAGGTGAGACCTGGACCCACTGGTGGGATGCGTTGGAGCAGGAACCCACCCTCACTGAACTGTTCGCAGAGCGTGAGCGGCGCTTTCACTGGAGAGAGCACGGCGAGGTGTGGCAGACGCTGGACCTGCACGAGGCGGCGCTACGCAATGCTGGATTTCACGAAGTCGGCGTCTGCTGGCAAGAACTGGATAACCGGGTGATTCTGGCCGTGCGCTAAAAGCGTTGTTGATGGACTGGTGACTGACAACATTCGTTCGCCGGGTGGGAACATGGCGCCCGCGAGGGGCGCCACTACACATAAGGCCATCGCGCTTTCCCCTTCGTAGCTGCGCGATTGATCGCGCGTGCGCTGGCCTGACGCGTTGGCTGGATAGGCGAATACGTGCTGGCTTGATGCGCTGATTGGCGT
>JALYVR010000653.1 GCA_030853145.1 Chloroflexota bacterium
ACGCGGGCGAGGCGAGCCATCGCCCCTACGCGTTTCATATGGTTCCTAGCTTATCCTTTTGCATAGAGAGCGGGAACGTTATAGAACGCGTTGAAGCCCGCGTAGCGCGCGCTTTCATCGCCAAGCTCCTCCTCGATCACCAGCAGGCGGTTATACTTGGCCACGCGTTCACTGCGGGCGGGGGCGCCGGTTTTGATCTGCCCAGCGTTCGTCGCCACCACCAGGTCGGCGATCGTCGTATCCTCGGTCTCGCCTGAGCGATGGGAGACCACCGCCGTAAAGCCTGCCTGCTTGGCGGTCTCGATGGCATCCAGAGTTTCGGTCAGGGTGCCAATCTGATTGAGTTTAACCAGAATCGAGTTGGCCGAGCGTTCGCGGATACCGCGTTTGAGGCGCGCAGTATTGGTCACAAACAGATCATCGCCCACGAGCTGGATGCGGTCGCCCAGGCGCTGGCGCAGGTGGGACCAGCCCTGCCAGTCGTCTTCGGCCAGGCCGTCCTCGATGGAGATAATGGGGTACTCGCCAATCCACTGCTCGTAGAGATCCACCATCTCGCTTGAAGAGAGCGTGCGGCCCTCGCGCGCCAGCACATACTTGCCGTTGTCGTAGAACTCGCTGGCCGCCGGGTCCAGGCCCAGGCAGATATCGACACCCGGTTTATAGCCGGCGGACTCGATAGCCGCGACGATCAGTTCCAGCGCCTCGCGATTGGAGCCGAGCGAGGGGGCGAAGCCGCCCTCATCGCCGACGTTCGTATTATACTTTTTGCCGTGCAGCACCTTCTTGAGGCCCTGGTACACCTCGGCGCCCATGCGCAGAGCGTCGCGAAAGGTGGTCGCGCCCACGGGCAGGACCATATACTCCTGCATATCGGTCGAGTTATCGGCGTGCTTGCCACCGTTCAGGATATTCATCATCGGTACCGGCAGAGTGCGCGCAAAGACGCCGCCGAGGTAGCGATAGAGCGATAGCTGGTGGGCATTGGCCGCGGCCCTGGCAACGGCCAGTGAGACGCCCAGGATGGCGTTTGCCCCCAGCTTGCCCTTATTCGGAGTGCCATCCAGTTCGATCATGACCTCGTCCAGCACTACCTGGTCGGTAGCATCCAGCCCGACAAGGGCCTCGCGCAGGGTCTCGTTGACATTTTGCACGGCCACCAGGACACCCTTGCCGCCATAGCGGCTCTTATCCCCATCGCGCAACTCTACCGCCTCGTGGACCCCCGTCGATGCCCCGGAAGGCACCGCGGCCACCCCGCGCTCGCCTCCCAGCAACATTACCTCAACCTCAATAGTCGGATTGCCGCGCGAGTCAAGAATCTCCCTGGCGAGCACATCCTCAATCGTGGTTACTCCATTGATAGGACCGGGCATAGAAATACCTCCATCATATGCATTCTTCGTGCGGAAGTATTGTACATCGAAGAGGCGGTGGGGAGCAAGTACAGGGCATGGGATACCGGCAAAGTGGCCGTTCTTTCCTGGTTGACTCCGTTGCACGCGATGCTTTATACTCAGGCCAGATAGTGTGTGGTGCGCTCTGGCGCACAGTGCTTTGGCTTCACCGAACTCTGAGGAGGGGAGATTGGGTTCCTGGGCACGTTTTAACGGACGTGGGACCTGGACAGTATACCATGTGATGTGGAAACCTGGCCAGGGAACAGAGCCGGTTGGCTCAACGAATACGAGCAAACTCATGAAGGAAATCCACACGAGTGTCCACCATCCCAGACCGCCCCGGCCTGTCCGCATCCTGGCAAACAGGATAGCGACGACCATCTTGCGTTCCCCATGGCATAGCATGAGGAGCAACCAACTCCTGCTTCTCACATTTACCGGGCGCAAGAGTGGGAAGGAATTTACCACCCCGTTGCGCTATGTGCAGGAGGGCGAAACCTTGCGGCTGATCGTTGTGTATCCCTGGTGGAGAAATCTGCTTGGGGAGCCTACAGTGCGCGTCCTACTCCGAGGGCACATGCACACTGGCACAGCAGAGGTGCTTCCTGAAGAAGATGGAGAGGTCGTGGTCAAGGTGCATCTGAACAGGTAGGACATCGGGCCGCTTTCCGTCCATACGGAAAGCGGCCCGATGTCGGGATCGCATGCTCCCCCTATTGCTTATTTATCGGTATCGGCATCCACGAAAATCTGCGCGGGGCGGCGGATCAGCGTGCTGCGGCCAGGTGAACTGCCGTTACGCAGGGGGCCGCTATTCGCATTAAACTGTGTTGAGGATGACGATGGCACGGACTGCATAGAAGATGTCTCAGGCGCCTGCTCTAGCGTGCTTTGCAGCATCTCCAGGCCGCGGCGCAAGGTCATCATATCGCGCAGGAAGCAAGCCACGGCGGAGGCGGCGGAACCCTTGTCCCTGGAACTATCGAAGCGGCGGGCATTGGCCTCGCCGGCGGCCTGCGCCGCCTGAGCCATGGGGTCGGATGTCTTGGCGGCATAGGTATCCTGGAAGATGTCATCCCAGCTTCCATAGCGTCCGCGCAGCGGCTTCCAGCCGAGCTGGCTATCGCTGACGGTGCGCCACTTCTCCTCTGAGAACTGGATCCAGTCTTCGAGGAGGCGTATATAGCTGGCCATCTGCTGGCGCATACGTTCCTCTTCGTAGGAGGGGCGTTGTGGGAAGCTCTGCGGCAGCCCATCGGTCGTCTGGGTGCCAGGCATGGCGTTCTGTTGAAAGCCCTGCATCTGCTGCCCAAACTGTTGCATACCGGGGAACATGCCGGAGGCGCCCGCGAAGAAGCCTGAGTTGCCGGTCAACGACGCGATATCGGGCGTCATCTGGCCATTGGGCATGCCCAGCATCGGTACCTCGGTGCCTGCCGGCAGCTCACCAAGCACATGCATGCCGGTGCCACCCATATTCATGATAGAGGTGCCATCTGGCAGGAGCAACCCTTCGGGCATCGAGGGCAGGCCGCCAATTACGATCTCCTCGTGGCCTACGGCGTCCAGGATACGCCATGCCAGGCGCGGATGCTTGAGCGCCCACCAGACGCGGCGTGAAATAAAAGTGGTGGCAAAGGTGAAATTGACGATCAGCCAGACCACGCCACGCACTGCCAGCCAGTTGACAAGCCCAAAAACAATGAGCAAGTACCAGGGGTCATGTTGCCCCACCTCTTCAACAATAGTCAACACGACAGCTACAGTCAGGCTAGGGTCGCGCAGCGGGTTTATAAAGTCAATGATGCGCCACATCCATGACTGGTCTGTATTTGCTTTCAACATGCACACCTCTGTGTTCCCTGAGCACCCGCCAGGGGCACCCCTACATCTCTAGTTTCTTCTTGATGCAAAATTGTATCATGGGCTTGCTATAGTCACAACTTTTCATCCCCATTCGGGGCATATGGGCTATCCTGATA
>JALYVR010000654.1 GCA_030853145.1 Chloroflexota bacterium
GCTCCCCTCGTTCTCCTTGCGCCTGGAGGAGAAACAGCAGGACCTGGTGCTTCACCTGCCCGACCCATCGCCCATCGTGCAGGGCGATAGCGAGCGCATCGTGCAGATCCTCAGCAACTTGCTCTCCAACGCGCACAAATATACGCCCCAGGGAGGGCACATTGAACTGGCGGTCGAGACAACGGGGACCATGGCCCGCATCTCGGTCATCGATAGCGGCATCGGGCTCTCCGTAGAAGAGCAGGCCCAGCTCTTTACGCGCTTCTACCGCGCGCAGAACGCTACGACCCAAACGGTCAACGGCACCGGGCTGGGGCTGACCATCGCCCGCTCCCTCGTCGAGATGCACGGCGGAGAGATCACCGTCACCAGCAAGCCAGGGCAGGGGTCTACCTTTAGCTTCACCCTGCCACTGGTGCAGCAACGTGCCGCGCCGATATCAGCACCTGCGGGACACCGGGGCAAGCGCATCCTGGTGGTCGATGATGAGCCTGACATCACGAACCTCCTGCTGCACGCACTCGAAGGAGCTGGCTACGACGTTAGCGTGGCCGCCACAGGCATGAAGGCCTTTGAACTGGCCACAACGACCCGGCCTGATGTAATCATTCTGGACCTCCTTTTACCTGATCTAGAGGGGATCACGCTCCTGGAATGGCTGAAAAACAATATTCTCACCGCCAACGTTCCCGTCATTATCCTCAGCACTTCCGATGAAGATGGACAGGAGCGCGAGCTAGGCGCCGTTGATTACCTCTCTAAGCCCATTAAGCCGGAGACACTGCTGCAGCGCATCACAAACATCCTCGCTCACCAGCCCTATCCCGAGCCTTCTGCTCCTTGAACCGCAGAGCAGACGTTACGACCTGTTGCTCTGGGAAAGGAACAACTAATGACTACCCATACACATACAAGGCGACCAACGAGTCTCCTGCGACAATTCAATACATACTTGCTCTTCGTGATCGCTTTGCTGATCGCTGTGAGCTTATTACGGGCCCTGACAACAGTGTATACTACTGCCAGCGAAACGGCCCTGCGCACGCAGGCGCAGGTTCTCCAAAAAGACGAAGATACCTTGCTCGGCACTATGACGGACCAGGAAACGGGCTTGCGTGGCTATATCACTACCGCCAACCCGGTGTTTTTGCAACCGTTCAACAGCGGCCGCCCGCGTTTTCTCGCCACCCTTCGCGATCTCAAAAACCTCCTGTCTGGACCAAATTTTCGCGCGTCCAGCGCGGCCCTGGACCAGGTGACGACGCGGGCCAACGTGTGGTACAGGTCCTTCGCGCTGGTGCAATTGGCCAATGTCCAACATGGCGACCTGGCCAGCGCGCGCGCCGAACAGACCAGCATCGACGGCAAGATCCTCTTTGATCGCTTCCGCGCGACGATCGCCCGGCTCGACGACGCTCTGAGCAGGGATAATGCCCGCATAGCAGAGCGGGACGCGATGCTTACCTGGATGGCAACCACGCTGGTTTTCGGGCTTTCTCTGCTTGTCATTTTCATCTTGTGGGTCCTCTTCAGACAGATTGACCGGCGGCTGTTTGCGCAGCTCGCCACATTGCATCAGGCTTCTCAGCAGACCGCTGCCGGTAACCTCTCCACGTGTGTTCCCCTCCTTGGCTACGAGGAACTCCACACGCTTGGCCTGTCCTTCAACACAATGGCCGCCGCTCTCCAGCAAAACCAGGCCGACAATAAGCAACTGGTACGGGAGTTAGAAGGCGGCAACGAACAACTCACGCATGCCAACAGTACATTACGGGCGCTCTTAGATAGCGCCTATGGCGCCATCTTCTTTGTATCGCCCAATGGCTATGTTCAGCAAATCAACCGCCGTTTCATAGAACTCTTTGCGCTTGAAGCTGCGGATATCGTCGGACAACCTATCACCAACCTGGTTTCCCACTGGAAGCAGCTCTTCGTGGACCCTGAAATCTTCGAAGACTACCTGAAGAACAGTAGAAATGACCAGACGGAGGCCTTTTCTGCCACTATCGTGCAAGAGACTCCTCAGCGCCGGGAGTATGATCTCTACTCTACTCCCGTACTCAGTGCAGAGGGCTTCTACCTGGGGCGCTTCTACAGTTTGCGCGATGTGACGCAAGAGCGCGAGGTAGATCGCATGAAGTCCGAGTTCGTCTCCCTGGTCTCGCACGAGTTGCGCACCCCACTGACCTCTATCCAGGGCTATATCGATCTGCTCTTACACGATGAGGAGGTCGGCCCCCTCACCGCGCTGCAGCAGGAGTTTCTCGGCGTGGCCCACAACAATGCTCGTCGCCTGGTGGGGATCATCAATGACTTGCTTGACCTCTCGCGCATCGAATCGGGCAAGATCGAGCTGCACCGCGAACCCCTGCACCTCACTCGCCTCATTCAGGAGCTGCTCCCCACGTTCTCCCTGCGCCTGGAGGAGAAGGGACAGGACCTGGTCCTGCACCTGCCCGACCCATCCCCCATTGTGCAGGGCGATAGCGAGCGCATCGTGCAGGTGCTCAGCAACTTGCTCTCCAACGCGCACAAATACACCCCCCAGGGAGGGCGCATTGACCTCACTGTTGAGGCAACAGGGACCATGGCCCACATCTCGGTCACCGATACTGGCATCGGGTTATCGGTGGACGAGCAGGCCCAACTCTTTACGCGCTTCTACCGCGCGCAGAACACCATGAGCCAGACAGTCAACGGCACCGGCCTGGGCCTGACCATCGCCCGCACCCTCGTCGAACTGCACGGGGGGGAGATTACCGTGACCAGCGCGCCGGGGCAGGGGTCTACTTTTAGCTTTACCCTGCCACTGGTGCAGCATTTCCTGCCCATGGCCCTACCAGGGGGACGCCTGGGCAAGCGCATCCTGGTGGTCGATGATGAGTCCGACATCGCGCACCTCCTGCAACACACGCTAGCGGGGGCCGGCTATGAGGTCATCGCGACCGGCACAGGCGCTGGAGCATTGGAACTGGCGCAAACCATCCAGCCCGATCTGATTACGCTGGACCTGAACTTACCTGATATGTATGGTCTCACGGTCCTGGCAGCATTGAAAGCCGAGACCACCACAGCCAATATTCCCGTCATCATTCTCACCGTCAACAATGAAGTTAGCCAGGAATACATGCTGGAGGCTATTGACTACCTCTATAAGCCCATCAAGGCAGATGTGCTGCTGGCCCGCATCGCGGACGTTTTCGCCAGCCAGGCCCACACCGAGCTTGCTACGCCTTGACCTGATGAGCAAAGGTCACTTACTGCTGCCCCGTTTTCCGAGGTGAATATACTAAAAGAGATAAAGGTGGAAGTACCACGCGTAACGCGTAAAGTTTCCTCGCAAGGTAGACCCGATGAGCTGGAAGAGATAGTATGA
>JALYVR010000655.1 GCA_030853145.1 Chloroflexota bacterium
GATGTAGATGCCATCGAAGGCTATCTGATGGCCTTCCGGCGCGCTGTGCTGGGCGAGACCGGCTGGATCGACGAGAAGTTCCGCTTTTACCGGCTCATGGATATCTACTATAGCTTCTTCTTTAAGACAGCAGGCTACCGGGTTGTGACAACTCCGGAGGTGGCTGCGCGTGTTGAGAAGCATCCTCACCGCGAGTGGTATAGCCTGAGCGAAGAGGAACAGGCCACGAAAAGCAAGAAGAATTACGATATCTTCCGCGCGCGTTGGCATCATGGCGAGAGTCTGCTGGCCGCCAATTACGATCCTGGCCAGCGCTGGCGCGGTCACGATCATCCCTACCATCTTGAAGGCACCCATACTCATACTGAAGATGAATTGCGCTCTGCTAATGTGGTCCACACGCATAGCCACCGGCACTGGCCCGATCACGCGCATGAGCATCCACATTATCATAGGAGCGTAGCGACACATGCAGAAGCTTGAAGAAGTCTGGTCCATAACCGCGCCCGAGCAGTTATGCCATCTGGGCGCGCAGCGGGCGATTATGATCAACGGTGATATAGGTCCGCTGGATAGGAAACAGGAACGGGCGCTCGCTAGCTTTGTAGAGCAGGGTGGTGGGCTGGTATGCGTTGGTGAGGCGGCGGAGGCCTATCGAGAATATGAATTGCTGGGCGAGGTGCTGGGTCATATCCACGGTATGTGTACTCCCCGCAGCGAAATCATCGCGCGCGCAGCTCATGCCGATCACTATCTTACGCGCCGCATTGACCCGGTGTTTGTGGTCCTTGAGGCCGTGTACCTGCTCGATATCTTCCCGCCCGATGCCGAGGTGGCGTGGCGCACAACCTGGCAGTATGCTTCCTACGCCCTGGCATACACACGCAACTATGGGCGGGGACGCGTGGTGTGCATCATGCTAGGGAGCAGGCCTGAGACCTGGGAGCATCCTGTCTTTCAGCAGATCGTGGCCCGCGCCACGCGTTATGCCGCCGGCGCCTCGACGAAGGAAACCCCGGCGCGTGTCGCGCTGATTGGCTACGGCGCCATCGGCTTTGAGCATGGGACCGCTATCAGCCAGGTGCTGGGGCTGGAGTTAGCGCTGGTCTGTGACCGCAACGAAGAGCGCTTGCTGACCACGCGTGCGGCCTTCCCAGGGGTCCAGACCTGTACCGACCTGACACGCGTCATGGAAGATCCCACGATCGACCTGGTGATAGTCTCTACTCCGCCAGATACGCACGCCTCGATCTCGATGCGCATGTTGCATGCCGGCAAGCACGTTGTCACAGAGAAGCCCTTCTGTTTGACCACCGTTGAAGCCGATCAGATGATCCAGCTTGCCGAGGAGCAGCGGCGCACCTTAACCATCTACCAGTGTCGCCGCTGGGACCCCGACTACCTGGCGATTCAGCAGTTGCGCAAGCAGGGAACCATCGGGGAGTTCTTCCATATCGAGACCTTCATCGGCGGCTATGCCCATCCCTGCGACTACTGGCATTCCCACGAGCCAATCTCCGGCGGCGTCTTCTATGACTGGGGCTCGCATTACCTGGACTGGATACTCAATCTGATCCCCGATCCTGTCGTGAGCGTGCGCGGTGTGGAGCATAAGCGTGTCTGGCACGATGTCACCAACGCCGATCACTCCAGCGTCTATCTGCGCTTCGCGGGCGGGCAGGAGGCTGAATTCATGCATTCAGACATCGCGGCGGCTCTCAAACCAAAGTGGTATATCCTGGGCGAGCAGGGCGCGATTGTAGGGGAGTGGCGCCACGAAAGCGTGAAGACGCGGCGCTGGTCGGGTGACCTGATCGAGGAGCGCCTGGCGCCCTCCGAGGCGCTCCCCGCTATGCATGTGTTCACACGCGGCCTGGATGGCGCTATCCACGAGCAGCATCTCGCGTTGCCGCAGCCCTCCCTGCATGCCTTTCATCGCAACCTGGCGAACCACCTGCACTGCGGCGAGGCTCTGGCTGTTCCACCGCAGGAAGCGCGCCGCACGATTATGGTAATGGAGGCCGCGAAACGCTCGGCCGAGCGCGGGGGAGAAGTGATCGCGCTTGAGTGCTAGTGTGGAAAATCTTTCTCTTGATCCTTTGAATGTTGGGCGTATGTCTCGATGATGATAAGTTTCTGGTTTTGCAGGCGATAGAGGGAGGCATAGAGATCAGCGACCGGGCGCTTAGTGAGTTGTATCAGGTCGGCAACAGTGCGGCGGCTATTAAGGAGCAGGAAGACAACACGGTCATAGCGGGGAATGCGCGCAACGGGCTGCTCTTTTCCAGTCATAGTGATGGATGGAACGACGAGTTCGGGCGTAGCGAGCGGCAAGCCATGAACGTCTTGGGAGCTAGCTATGCCCTGGCCGGGATCAGCATTCCCAGCTTGCCCCCTGCCATTTTGAGAAGCTGTATCCGGCATGGGAGGCCACCGCGGTCCTGCTAGTGGCCCGCTGGATGGTGCGCTATTGAACTGCGGTGTAGGTGGCAGAGCTGGCAGCGGCCGCGTGGTTGGCGCAGGCCGTTTTGGCAATGAAACTTGTGCCCGGAGTTCGCGCGTAGTCGGCCTCTCAGGAAGAGGAGGTGAAGCTGGTGGGGGGAGTTGTAAAAGAGGTTCGGCCGTCTGAAAGGTAAAACGAATCTGTCCCCAGGTATCGAGCCAGGCCAGGCTCGCCTCGTTAGCCTCTTCCTCGTGCCGGTCGTGCAAAATATGCGTAGGCCGTCCGCGCTCGATAGCAATATGGGCCTCTTCTTGACGCGAGTCTGTTATGCGCTGTATGGTAAGTAAACCGGTGGGTCGGTGGATCAAGAGTTGTTTAAGCACCTCTGAAAGCGACGGTGCAGAGAAAACGCGATCATTACGCATGCAACCACCTTATACATACAGGCATTTTGGCATCCCCCTTGGCATATGCGACAGGTTTGACCTGCCGATTGTTTCTGGAATTGTACGTATATGTGTGGCAGATGTCAAGTCTACGGTAGAAATAGGCACTTATCAGGAGAATGTAGATGACGGAATATGCCAGTTTTCGTGTACGCCTGGATGCTGTACTCAGGACGCTCGATAGTGAGCGTGTGCGTAGATTTCTTATAGCCGAAGACCAGTGGAGCGAGGAGGCGCCTACGGATGGAGAGTTCGCGATGTGGATGATGGTGGCCGGAAGTCCTACCTTACGCGACCTGCACGAGCAGGCGCGCCAATGGTTGCTCACTCATGGACACGAGGAAGAGGCGCAGATCATGCTCAATCGCGCGAAGAAACCCGCCGCAGACCACCCAAGGCGCGGAGCCGATCCGCGTAAGGGCGGGAGGGGCGGCAACAGGCCAGGACCTGGAGGCGCGCGGAAGAGACCGTAGAGACTCG
>JALYVR010000656.1 GCA_030853145.1 Chloroflexota bacterium
GGCTTATCATACGAATCCTTTCGGCAAACGACGTATCAGGGTCTCATGTCCGATAAATTTGATGAGTATTTGTAAATGCATTATTTCTACTGAGAACAAAAAAACGCCGGGATGATTTGGCGCCGAATAACCTTGTTTAGCTCTACTGTATGAAACAGCCTATCAAGCCAATGGACCACTTCACGGTTTTGACGCATAAGTTGTCCAGCCTGTCTTTGATCAATAACGTTGCCCGGCGAGGACAAAACCACTGTCAAATCACAAGGAGGGAAGCAAAATGGGTATCATTCACCGCTATCACGGCAGAGAGAACGGCGAGTTGCGCTGGCAGGATGTGCCGCTGCGCGCGTACGGGCCCGAAAATAGCGCGGCCGAGGGTGCCACGCGCCAGGTGCTGGTCGGTAACGACGAAGAGGCGCCGAACTTCCACCTGCGCTACTTTGCCGTGCAGCCGGGTGGCCACACGTCGCTGGACCAGCACGCGCACGAGCACGGCGTCTACGTGCTGCATGGAGGCGCGCGCCTGCGCCTGGGCGACGAGGAGCATGAACTGCACGCCGGCGATGTCGTCTATATCCCCGGTAACGAGATTCACCAGTTCTTTGCTCTTGGTGACGAGCCGTTTGGCTTTCTGTGCGTTGTGCCGGCCAGGAGATAGCAGCGATGTTAGCCGTCGAGTATCACAGCAACAGTGATGTGCGTATCGTGGAGCGACCCATCCCGGCGCTTGGTCCGGGAGAGCTGCTGGTCCGGCTCCAGGCGTGTGGCATCTGTGCCAGCGATGTCATGGAGTGGTATATGCGCCCACGCGCGCCCGTCTATCCAGGCCACGAGCCGGTGGGGGTGGTGGATGCCGTGGGGAAGGGCGTTGAGCAGTTCACGGTCGGGCAGCGCGTCTTTGTGCATCACCATGTGCCCTGTATGGTCTGTCACTTCTGCCAGCGTGGCTCGTTCTCGCAGTGCCCCGTTTTTCGCGCCACGCGCCTTGATCCCGGCGGCCTGGCGCAATACATCCGTGTGCCTGCTCCGAACGTGCAACTCGATGTGCTGGCATTGCCGGAGGATCTCTCGTTCGAGGCCGCAACGCTTATTGAGCCACTGGCATGTTGTGTGCGCGGCATCAATCGCGCGCAGATCCAGGCGGGCGATAGCGTGCTGGTGCTGGGCGCGGGCAGCAACGGCCTCATGCTGGCGCAATTGGCGCGGCAGCGCGGGGCTGTGCGGGTCATGATCGTTGATCCCATCGCCTATCGCCGGCAGCGCGCCCTGGCCGCGGGCGTCGATCTCGCGCTCGACCCGCAGGAGGGAGCGTTGCTTGAGCAGGCGTATGCGGTGAACTATGGCCGCAGACCTGACATTGTGATCGTCACGCCATCCAGTATTGGCGCTATGCAGGAGGGCATTGAGCTTGCTGGCCCTGGGGGAACGGTGCTGCTATTCGCGCCACCACCGCCGACCGAGGTGTTGCCCGTCACCCCTCATCAACTCTTCTTCCAGGAGATCACGCTGCGCACCAGCTACTCGGCCGGACCATACGAGACGCGCCAGGCGCTGGACCTCCTGCGCAGCCGGCGTATCCAATCTGAAAGCCTGATTACTCATCGTTTCGCGCTGCGCGATGCCGCGCAGGCCTTTCAACTGGTAGCAAAGCCTGGGAATGCGCTGAAGGTTGTAATTGTTGCGGAGAGGGATGGGGGGCAGCAGGAAGTGTAAAACAGAAGCGGCTGCCTTCTCCGGCTATCCCGGAGCTTTCTACCCAGATATGTCCGCCCATGACCTCCACTAACTGTTTGCTGATGTAGAGTCCCAGACCAGTTCCTCGCACAGGTCCAGTCAGGTCACGCTTGAGGCGCACAAATTTCTCAAAGAGCAGCGGGATCTCAGCGGGTGGAATGCCAGGACCACTGTCCTCTACGTAGATGTATACCTGTGAACAGCTACCCGCTTGCTGGACAGCGCTAGCGCCTGGCGCGATGCTTAGTTCCGCACTCACTGTCACAGTAGTATAAGGGGATGAGTACTTGAACGCATTGGAAAGCAGGTTCAGTAGCACCTGGTGCAGGAACTGCCGATCAGCCCTGACAGCGAGCGTTTGGGGAAGCTCCAGACGAATGGAATATGCTTGCCGTTTCTGCGGCTCAAAGAGATCCAGGACTTCATCTACAACTGTAGCGAGCGCAAAGTCAGCTAGCTGGGGGGCCTTTCCTTGAAAGTCTCCACGAACGGCGTCCAGGACATTGTTGATCAAGCGTTGCAGTTCCTCGCAGCCATGTATCGCATGGCCAATGAACGTAGCTTGCATGCTCGCATCGATTTGCCCGCCATACTCCTGGAGCAAGTCAAGATAGCCATAGAGTTCCGTCAGTGGCGTACGTAACTCGTGATTCACGCTCAGCAGGAATTGATTTTTGCTTTCATTCAACCGGCGTTGCTGTTCATAGGCAGCCTCTACCTGCGCCGTCTGCTGCTCCAATTGCTGGTTGGCCTGGCTAAGCTCCTGATTTTTTATATGTAACTCTTGCTGCACAAGGTGCAATTGTCGGTTGGAAAAGATTGTTTCGCGATTGGCGAAGAACTGGCGCAACAAGATAAGCCCGATGAGTATGGCTCCTGCCAGATAGATACCTCTTTTGAGCGTCGCATCCGCAGGTTGATATTGAGCATAGAGGCATAACGCTCCCACTGCTGGAACAAGTGCATACGGCAGCAACGAAAGCCATCCTTGCTGCATATCGAGAGCTGGGTCCTGTGAACGTACTTTATCAGAAGCAGCCCGCCGGGTCATCGCCAGACCTAGCGCTTGAGCCGCTAACCCATAGAGCATATAACCCAGAGACCAGCCCGCATCAGTCACTGCTCCCAGGGAAGTACCGCTTTGCAACAATCGATAATCATATGTGCTATCGGCGAACACATTCGCCACCAAACCGAGCGAAAGAATGATGATAACTGGCAGGAGCGTTCCATCACGAGATCTGGTGGAAAGCAGGATCAGACAGCAGATCAGTACCAGGTCTCCTACCGGGTACGCATCCCCGACAACCTGGGCCAACAGCGTTGAGCCGCCTGCCAGCACAGTTGGACCGAGAATAAAGTACCAACTAAACGCGAAGACCCCCGTCATGATCATCAGGCCATCCAGTAAGATGCGCAAACGAGTAGCCGCGGGAAGACGACGACGAGTAAGCAACAGTATGGCCAGCAGGAGCGAGGGATAGGCGCTCAAATAGGCAACATCTCCCAGAGAAGGAAACGGGGCCGCATTGAAGAATTGATAATAAAAGATAAAGAAACCCTCGCCTATCGATTGACTGATGATTGCCAGACCCAGTAGGAGAAACACCCACTTAAGCAGGTGTGTTGGGA
>JALYVR010000657.1:0-1772 GCA_030853145.1 Chloroflexota bacterium
GCTCTACACGGCTCTTGATGACCTGGCCCGGCGTGGCTATGTGCTGGTCAGCGACTAATGGACTGGGACTCTTCATGCGCTGGCTCAATGGGTAGTGGCCTCCCTCGCGGAGGCCACGTCGTGGGGGCCATACCTCCGGGGCTATGTCTCACCCCGGTGATTGAGTTTTATTTCGAGAGGAGCTTCTCCACATGGTGGAACCTGTACGTTTTTTCGGACGCCTGGACCGCGCTGCCCGCAAGGAGCAGAGCGTTGGCGCGGTACATCCAGCGGCGCTGACCGCTATGCAGCAGACCGGGGCCATGCAGCCCCAAAGCAGGGGAGGCGGCTCGCAGCGCTTCCTGCAAGGCGGTCTCTCTGCCCCGATCACCGTGACGTGGGAGATCACCGCCGCCTGCAATATCGCCTGCGTGCATTGTCTCTCGTCATCGGGAAAGCGGCGTCCGCGCGAACTGACCACGCCGCAGGCCCTGGCGCTGGTCGACGAGCTGGCGGAGATGCAGGTCTTCCAGATCCACTTTGGGGGCGGTGAACCCTTTATGTATGCTGGCATCTGGCAGGTGCTTGAGCGCGCTCGCGACCGCGGCCTCGTGATGTGCATCAGCACCAACGGCACGCTCATCACGCAAGAGCGCGCCCGCCGCCTGGCCCAACTAGAGCCGATCTACTTCCAGGTCAGCCTGGACGGCGGCACCCCCCAGACCAACGACCGCATCCGGGGTGAGGGCGTCTTCAAAAAAGCTATGCGCGGCCTGGAACTGCTGGCCGCCGAGAACCTCAGCCTGACCGTGAACAGCGTGCTGACGCGCTACAGCTTCGCGGAACTGGACCGCCTCTATGAGATCGCCGCCAGCTTCAACTCCAAGCTGCGCGTCACACGCCTGCGCCCCTCTGGTCGCGGCCAGGAGGTATGGGGCGAACTGCACCCCACTACAGAGCAGTACCGCGAGTTTACGGCGTGGCTGGAGAGCCATCCCGATGTACTGACCGCCGACTCGTTCTTCCACCTGAACGCCTTTGGCAACAAGCTGGCCGGCCTTGACATGTGTGGCGCCGCCACCGCTACCTGCTGCATCTGTCCCGAAGGCGAGATCTACCCCTGCGCTTTCTTCCAGGCTCCCGAATTTGAGGCCGGCAACCTGCACGATCACACCTTCAAGGAGATCTGGCAGCGTTCGCAGCTCTTTGCCTTCTATCGCAACATGGGCGCCGGCGCCTGCTCCGGCTGTGGCCAGTATACCGTCTGCCACGGCGGCTGCCCCGCTACCAAGTGGTTCGTCCACCAGAGCCTGGGTGTGCGCGACCCCGAATGCGTGCTGGTATAAGGGGAGCCTACAGGCTATCCAATCTATGTAAAAACGTCAGCACCGCGCGATTGAACGTCTCCGGCCGCTCCATATTCAGCATGTGGCGCGCGCCGGGCAGGATGACCTTTTTGACATCCAGGATACCCGCCTCGAACAGTTCCGCGGTGGCCTGGATCTCCAGTGTGTCCTGATCGCCTACCAGCACCAGCGTTGGCACGCGGATCTCTGTGAGTTGCTCGATGGCTGGCGGATCAAGTTCCTGCTGTGGTGCTGGGTTCAGATAATGTACAAAGGTGTAATCCTTGAGCATGGCCCGGTAGCGGCGATGCGCCTCCGGATTTTCATCTGCTTGCGGCATCATAGTATCGCTGGTCCACAGCTCGAATAGTTGCGGCACATCGCGTTGCTCAATCGCTGCCTCAATCCTATACTGTCGCTCGATGGCCTCTGGCGAGTAGTTGTCGT
>JALYVR010000657.1:1782-3353 GCA_030853145.1 Chloroflexota bacterium
AAGCCGCCGCCAGGATCAGGCCGTCCATCTTCTGGGGATGCTCAAGCGTGAAATCGATGGCGATGCTCCCGCCAAGCGAGAGGCCGAGCAGGTAGGTCTTGTCGATATCCAGGTATACCAGCAGGTCGTACAGGTCGCGCTCATCGGCATACGTTGTCCCGCTCATCTCTGAGGCGCCGAAGCCGCGTATATCGTAGCGCACAACCTGGTAGTGCCGGGCAAAGGCCTCAAACTGCTGGTCCCACATCCGGTGATCGAGGAGTCCGCCATGCAGCAGGACCAGGGGATGGCCCTCGCCCGCCATTTCGTAATAGAGCTTTGTGCCGTGTACCCGCGCGAAGCCCTTTTCGGTCCTGTTCGCCTGTGTCATTATCGTATAGTCGCTTTCTTTTCAGTCGAATTCTTCCGCCTCACAAGTGGCAGTAGCGGCTTCCACGTTCTATGCCTGATGCTGCCAAGCAGCACGCCCACCTCGTAGGCACAGTCATCCAGCAGTGAGCAGAGCGCATATGTCCCCAGGCGCATTCGTGGTCGCAGGCGTGCATAGTCCACGCCGATAACGATACCACAGAGGATGCCCAGCAGCAACAATAGCGGCGGTAGGATGACCCCTAGCAGCGCTAGCGGTAACGTGTAGTAGCGCGTCAGGTGCCGGCAGAGGTGGTAGGTATACGCCAGGTGACCGCGCAGGGTGGCCTGCAAAATAGTCAGCGGCCCGATAGGAATGGCCTGCTTGCGCACCTGCCGCGCGCGCTGGTATGTGCCGGTGATGAGGAGCATGCCTGCCATGAACAGGCTCAGCAAGCTGGAGCGCCGCCTGTCGCGCCCATGTATCCTGCCCCATAGCCCGCCGATCGCCAGCCCCGCGAATGTCGCCTGCTCTGGTGGCAGCAGCAGCACGCGTCGCTCACCTGGATGCCGGGCCAGCAGCGTGGCCTCCGCTGAGGCGTAAGATGCACGGATACGCAGGAAGGGCCAGAGTTGTGTGCGGTAATCGTGGTAGACCACGCCATAGGGGATATATAGAATGTGGTTGCCGGTAGCGAGCAGGCGGCGGCAGAGATCGACATCCTCGCCGAAGGTCAGCGGGGCGAAGCCTCCCAGGAGCTGCCATGCTTCCCGGCGCAGCAGCAGGTTGGCGGTAGGTAGATAGGTCAGCGGTCCTGTGGAGCTTACCTGTTGCGCGCGCAGGCCCATGAAGAGCGAGGAGCGCACATCCTCGTAGCGACCAAGCATGCTTTGTTGTTCGTATGCGCGGATCATGCCGCCGACTGCCGCCACGCGTGCATCCTGGAAGGCGGGCGCCAGTTGCGCCAGCCAGCCCGGCGAGGCCACGCAGTCGCTATCGATATACGCTAGCAGGTCATAATCTGCCGCCTCCGCTCCACTGTTGCGTCCTGCTGCCACTCCCTGTTGGTATGTGTGGCGCACAATGCGTAATGTTTGCCCCTGGGTCGCGAACTCCGGCGCCAGGTGCAGCAGCAGGGCGCCGGTCTCGTCAGTTGAGGCGTCATCCACCACAATGATCTCCAGGCAGCGTGCTGGATAGTCGAGGGCGAGCAGAGAACTGA
>JALYVR010000076.1 GCA_030853145.1 Chloroflexota bacterium
CCTGGCAACCATACCGACCGGCTAACCAGGCGCGATCAATCGCGCCACTACGAAGGACGGACGACTTTTCATATTCCACACAAAAGAAAAGCCACCCTTGCGAGGGCCATGGTTTATTGATCAGATTGTGGCTGCTGAATGCGGCGGCCTCTATGGCGGCGGCTCAACTCGGAGACCCTGATGCGCATGACGGCGCGTTCCAGGGCGGCCTGTTGATCGGCGCGTTCAGCGTTTGAATCGGACTCCTGCAGGCGTTCTTTGGCGCGGAGGCGGGCCTCTTCGGCGCGGGCCTCGTCGATCTCCTCGGCGTGCTCGGCGGCGTCGGCCAGCACAGTGACCACGTTCTCGAAGACTTCGAGGAAGCCGCCTGAGACGAACAGCGGCTCCTCGGCCCCCGCCAGCTTGATGTTCAGCACGCCGGGCGCCAGCGTTGTCAGCAAGGGCGCGTGTTTGGGCAGGATGCCCAGGCGCCCCTCGCTGCCGGGCGCGCTCACCAGGTCGGCCTCGCCGTTATAGAGTTCGCGCTCGGCGGTCACCACCTCGACATGCAGGGTATCGTGCGTGGCCATGGTTTAGTCCTTCTGCTCTTCTTCATGGCGCTGCACCACCTCGTTGATGTCGCCCGCCATATAGAAGTGCTCTTCGCGGATATTATCGTACTTGCCTTCGAGGATCTCCTTAAAGCCGCGAATCGTCTCCTTCAAAGGTACGTACTTGCCGGGACGCCCGGTGAAGATCTCGGCGACAGACATGGGCTGCGAGAAGAAGCGCTGGATCTTGCGCGCGCGCGACACCGTCAGCTTGTCCTCGTCCGAGAGTTCGTCGATACCCAGGATGGAGATGATATCCTGCAGGTCTTTATAGCGTTGCAGCACCCTCTGCACGCCGCGGGTCACATTGTAGTGCTCCTCGCCCACGATATCCGGATCGAGCACGCGGCTGGTGGAGGCCAGCGGATCGATGGCGGGGAAGATACCCTGCTCAAAGATCGAGCGCTCAAGCACGATGGTCGAGTCGAGGTGCGCGAAGGTTGTGGCCGGGGCCGGGTCGGTGTAGTCGTCGGCGGGCACGAACACAGCCTGCATCGAGGTGATGGAGCCGCTGCGGGTCGAGGTGATGCGCTCCTGTAGCTCGCCCATCTCCTCCGCCAGGTTTGGTTGGTAGCCCACGGCGGACGGCATACGGCCGAGCAGCGCGGAGACCTCGGAACCGGCCTGCGTGAAGCGGAAGATGTTGTCGATGAAGAGCAGCACGTCCTTGCCCTCTTCGTCGCGGAAGTATTCCGCAATCGCCAGCCCGCTCAGCGCCACGCGCAGGCGCGCGCCGGGAGGCTCGTTCATTTGCCCGAAGACCATCGACAGGCGGTCGATCACGCCGGCGGACTGCATTTCGTGGTACAGGTCGTTGCCCTCGCGGGTGCGCTCACCCACGCCGGCGAAGACGCTGTAGCCGCCGTGCGCCTTGGCGATATTGTTAATCAGTTCCTGGATGATCACGGTCTTGCCGACGCCCGCGCCGCCGAAGGCACCGATCTTGCCGCCCTTCATAAAGGGGCAGATCAGGTCGATGACCTTGAGGCCGATCTCGAAGACCTCGATCTCTGATGACTGCTCTTCCAGGGTGGGAGGCTCGCGGTGGATGGGACGCATGGGGGCATCGGTGACCTGGGGTTTGTTATCGATGGCCTCGCCCAGCACATTAAAGATGCGGCCCAGGGTCTTCTCGCCCACCGGGACCGAGATAGCGGCGCCGGTGTCAAAGACATCCACGCCGCGCTGGAGGCCATCGGTCGACCCCATGGCCACGCAGCGTACCCAGTTGTTGCCCAGGTGTTGCTCGACCTCAAGTGCGAGATCGTGCTCCGCGCCGGAGGGGCGCGTGGTCAGTTTGTTGTAAATCTGTGGCATGTGGGACTGGTCAAACTCAACGTCGACCACGGCCCCCAGTACCTGCACGACTTTACCTTTTGTCAGTGTTTGTGTCATTATTTGAATCTATCTCCTACGACTCGCCGGCGCCCGCGACCACCTCAAGAATCTGGGCGGTGATGCTGGCCTGGCGGGCCTTGTTATAGGTCAGAGTAAGATCTTGAATAAGTTCGTTCGCATTGTCGGTCGCGTTCTTCATGGCGACCATGCGCGCGGATTCTTCGCTGGCCTTGGCCTCCAGCATGGCCTGGTAGACCTGCACATCCACGTAGCGCGGCAGCAGGGCCTCGAAGATGGACCTGGGGTCCGGCTCGTAGATATACTCGATGGTTTTGCGTTCGCTGCCTTCATCGCTGGGCGGCTGCACGGGTAGGAGCTGCAAGGCAACGGGTCGCTGCGTCACCGTGTTGACGAATTTCGCGTAGACCAGGTAGACAACATCGACCTCCTCTTTTAAGAAGGCCTCCACCGCGACCTGGGCCACGGCGGTGGCGTCGTTCATGGCCGGCTTATCGCTGAAGTCGGTGAACTCCGCGCGCATCTGCTGCTGGGTGCGCAGCACAAAGTCGCGGCCTTTGCGGCCAACGGCCACATAATCAACCTCTGGCCGGGTACCCTGCTCCGCGAGCCTGTTCTGTTCCTCCAGCACCGTGGTGGCGACCTTGCGATTGATGTTGCTCGGTAGGCCACCGCTGAAGCTGCGACTCGGCGAGATGATAATCATGCCGATGCGCCGCACCGGTCGCTCGCGCAGGAGCGCCGTCTCGCTGCCCAGGTCTTCACCGGAGACGTTGGAGAGGCGTGAGACCAGCTCGCGCAGGTGCTCGGCATAGGGGCGTGCCTGTTCGACGCGCTCCTGCGCCCGCCGCATGCGACTACTGGCCACCATCTGCATTGTCCTGGTGATCTGCGCTATGTTTTTAACCGAGCGCGTCCGCCGCCGAATATCTCGGAGTGATGGCATGCTGATAGCCTCCTATTGCGGCGCCACTGTCTGTTTGTACTCTTTGATGGCTGTCTCCAGCTTGGCAATCAGCTCATCGGACATGGTGTTCTTCTGATTGACGGACTTCTCGACGATCTCCTGCCCGATCTCAGGATTGTTGGTCTCCATGTAGCGATGGAAGCCGGCCTCCCAGGCCACGACCTGCTCTAGAGGCACATCATCCAGGAAGCCGTGGGTGGCCGCGTAGATAATCATGACCTGCTTATCAACGTCCAGCGGCTGGTACTGCCTCTGCTTGAGGATCTCGGTTGTGCGCTGGCCGCGATCGATACGCTGTTTGGTGATCTTATCGAGGTCCGACGAGAACTGCGCGAAGGCCGCGAGCTCGCGGAACTGCGAGAGGTCGAGGCGCAGCGTGCCTGCCACCTGACGCATGGCGCGTGTCTGGGCGCTGCCGCCGACGCGCGAGATCGAGTTACCAACGTTGACGGCCGGGCGAATACCGGCGTTGAACAGGTCGGTCTCCAGGAAGATCTGCCCATCGGTGATGGAGATCACGTTTGTTGGGATGTAGGCCGAGATATCGTTGGCCCTGGTCTCGATGATCGGGATAGCGGTCAGCGAGCCGCCGCCGTATTCGTCGGCCATGCGCGCCGCGCGCTCAAGCAGGCGCGAGTGCAGGTAGAACACGTCGCCGGGATAGGCCTCGCGACCAGGAGGGCGGCGAATGATCAGCGAGATGTTGCGGTAGGCCTCGGCGTGCTTGCTCAGGTCATCGTAGATGATCAGCGCGTCGCGGCCCGATTCCATGATCTCCTCGCCCATGGCGCAGCCGGCATAGGGTGCCAGGTACTTCATGGGGGCAGGCTCAGAGGCGCCGGCGATCACCACGATGGTGAACTCCATGGCGCCATACTTCTCAAGGATGCTGATGGTGCGCGCCACCGAAGAGCTTTTCTGACCGATGGCCACGTAGATACAGATCAGGTTCTTGCCCTTCTGGTTGATGATCGTATCGATGGCGATGGCCGTCTTGCCCGTCTGGCGGTCGCCGATCAGCAGTTCGCGCTGGCCGCGTCCGATGGGGGTCATGGCGTCGATGGCTTTGATACCGGTCTGTACCGGCGTGTTCACGCTCTGGCGATAGACCACGCCTGGCGCGATACGCTCGATGGGGCGGGTCTTGTCTGTATTGATCGGCCCCTTGTCATCCACAGGCTCGCCCAGCGCGTTGACCACGCGACCGATCAGGGCGTCGCCAACGGGGACGGAGATCACGCGCCCGGTGGTGCGTACCTCGTCGTCTTCTTTTAGTTGTGTATAATCGCCCAGGACGGTGATGCCGACGCTCTCCTCTTCGAGGTTGAAGGCCATGCCCATCACGCCTGTACGCGGAAATTCTACCAGTTCAAGATACTTTACATCTTGCAGGCCGTAGACGCGAGCGATACCATCCTGCACGGCGATTACAGTGCCAACACTGGCCGTGGCGGTCTGGCTCCCGTCAAACCCTACGATGTTCTGTTCTATGATGGCACTGATTTCATCAGCCCAAGATGCCATCGCGATTCCTCCTCATGGTTCATTGCGGATATCTTCTATGCTACAAGACTGCGTGCTTGCGATCCCACTCCGCGCCCTGTCGCCAGAGGCGGAAATGGGTACGCAATGAAGATCTTATGGTCTCTTACTTGGCTCAGCCTCATCGTGGGGGGGAGTTAGCATGCTGTCCGCGCCCTTGCCATTGGCGGCGGCCAGGCCATCGCTTCCACTCACTTCGGGGAAAAACTCGGCGCTGCCGGTGGCAACGCCTGCCAGCAACGTGTGTTGAAGCGATGCCAGGCGCTGTTGCAAGCTGGCGTCGATCACCTGGTCACCGATGCGGGCGATGATCCCTCCCAGGATCTGTGGCTGAACCTTCGTGTGAAGGATAATATGCTTGCCGGTTCTCAACTCTAAGGCCTGCTTCACGCGGTTAAGCTGCGCGTCATCCAGCGGCCCTGCCGTCGTCACTTCTGCGATTGCCTGGTTCTTGTCATCGAGCACGAGCTGGTCAAGTTCGCTGGCGATGTTGGGCATCACCTCGACCAGTTCACGTTGCACGATGAGCAGTGCGAGGTTGAGCGACGTAGGCAGCACTTTGGATGTCAGCGCCCGGCGCAAGGCTGTCTCTTTGCGCTGTGCGGGGATTTTCGGCTCGCGTAGAAGATAGGAGAGCTTGCGGTTGGCAAACACCCTGGCGATCTCATGCACATCTTCAAGCGTGCGATCGAGTGCGTTCTCCTTCTTGGCGATGTCGAAGATAGCCCCGGCATAGCGGCGTGCTATCGCTCCCTTAAGCATTACCGTTCCTTTGCCTGGCTGGTACTAACGAACTCTTCCACCAGGCGGCGATTATCATTCGAGTCAACTGATTTGCTGATGACTTTGCCGGCGGCGGCAATCGAGAGATTGACGATCTGGCGGCTCAGCTCCACCTGCGCGCGCGCGGCCTCTTGCTGGATGCGCGCCACCGCCTGCTGTTCAAACTGTTTGGCGCGTGCCTCGGCCTCCTCGTGGATGCGGTTGGCCTCTTTCTCAGCAACCTTCGTGGCCTTCTCGATGACCTCCTGCGCCTCGCGGCGGGCATTGATCAGTTCCTGCTGGGCGCGCTCCGTAGCCTCGGCCAATGCTTGCCTGGCTCGTTCAGCGTTCTCGACGCCCTCACGAATGATGGCCTGCCGTTTATCAAGCGTTTTGGTGATGGCAGGAAAGCCCCATTTCCAGAGGACAAAGAAGATAATTAAAAAGCTGACGACCTGCGAGATGAAGTTAAACGCATTAATGCCAAGACCGCCAGAAGCCTGTGCCTGGGCAATGATGAGTGTATGCAACACTATATACGCCTCCTTTCGCCAGAGGTGATAGGTTGATCCTGCTTTGCGTAAGAGAAGCGATGCATCCTATCTTGCTGGTACAGACCAGAGATACGATAGATCGCGTTCTCTTACGCAAGAGATGTTAGCCACCGATCTTGAACAGGATCATAATACCGATCACCAGGCCGTAGATAGCCACGGCTTCGGCGAGCGCGATACCGATCAGGAAGTTGGTACGGATCAGCGGCTCTGCCTCAGGATTGCGCGAGATAGCGGTGAATGCCTGGCCGGAGAGAATGCCGATGCCGATGCCTGGTCCGATAGCTCCCAGACCGATGGCCAGTGCTGCTGCAAGTTGGATAGGAATCATGATTGAAAATCCTCCTTAAGGACTAAACTCGTATGTTTTGTTTCAATTTATGCAATCGCAGGAAAATATCCGCGAGTAGCAATTACTGTGACTATCAATGACTGAGTACGAGCGACTAGCGAGTTACCTCCACGTGCCGTGCCTCGTTCTCCGCGAATTGTGCGTGTGCCTCTCGCTCGCTTAGCGGCTCGGCCTCATCATGGCCTTCGTGGCTGCTGGTCGCGATCTGCATGAACACCAGGGTCAGCAGGGTAAAGATGAACGCCTGGATGAAGGCCACGAACAGTTCGAACGGGATAAAGATCAGCGCACCGACGAAAGGCAGCAGGAAGGCGAAGATAGCCAGCACGATACTGCCCGCGAAGATGTTGCCGAAGAGACGGAAGGCCAGCGAGATGATGCGCGTCAGTTCGCTGATGAACTCCAGGATGCCTACAAGGAACTGGATGGGACCGGTGAAGTTCAGGAAGCGGCTGAGATGGTGCTTTGGCCCCATAAGCGCCAGCCCAAAGACCTGTGTCATAATCACCGAGATGAGCGCCATGCCCATCGTCAGATTGATGTCCGACGTAGCCGGGCGAATCCAGGGTATGATCTGGTTAGAGATATCCCCGAACAATAAGAAGCCCAGCACGGGCTGGCTGCTGGTATGCAGTGCCTGGATGCCCGCTGTATCAATGGCCCCGATGGTATCGACGCCGGGGACGATATCCAGCAGGTTGGAGACGAAGATAAACACGAAGAAACTCGCAACGAGGGGGAAAAATATTCTTCCGTTTTTCTTCCCCGCCACGCTCTCTACCAGGTTCCGCAGCATCTCCACGGCCCATTCCATGAAGTTCTGGATGCCGGAGGGGATGAGGTCACGGCGGCGGCTACCAAAGTAAAAGAGCAAGATCAGCACAACGATTGAAATCCAGGTACAAAACAGCGTATTCGTGATCCCCCATCCATTAGGTAAGAAAGGGAGAGGGATAATCACGTCGGGCGCCATTTTTATTGCAGGAAGTCTCCATAAGAACTGCACTCGGCATCCTCCTCGAAGCCGGGCTTCTGCCATGCAGGATCTGTCCGTTGTAGATGGCTTCCGTCTATCCTATCTATAACGCTCGCGAGCGCGATAATAAACGGTACACTCCAAATATCGCCGAGATCAGGCCAAGCAGCAGCCCGAGCACTAATAACAAAGGCTTGGTATGAGTCAGGCCATCCAGGTAGTTGCCCGCGATGGTGCCCAGTACGATGGGGATCGCTATCATGAAACCGATGCCCGCCAGCGTACCAAAAGATTCCCAAACAGTGGGTGGTTTTTTGTTCATTCTTAATCCCATCTGTCGGCACTCGTATTATACCATGTGGATTATAGCACAGGGAATTGAAAAAATGCAACAGGAGATACATTTGTGGGTACCTCGCCCGTGTCAAAACACACGGGCGAGGCAAGAGCGTAATCGATTACCCCTGAATGAAAGCCAGCAAATCGCTGTTGAGGCGATCCTTATGGGTGAGGAACAGGCCGTGCGCTGCGTCCTCGTATACCTTGAATTGGCACCCCTGGATTGCCTGTGCTGTCCTGCGTCCGCACAGCTCCAGAGGTGCGCTTTGATCGTTGTCTCCATGAATAATCAGGGTTGGCACCTTCAAGACACGCAGGTCGGGTCGAAAGTCGGTTTCATTCGTGGCACGGCGACACGCGATGGTGGCCTGGGGAGAAGACTCCAGAATCAGCCTGATTGCCCATTGCACCATCTCGCTCGACAGCACCTCCGGTCCTGGCCATGCTGAGCCAAGGCCGAAGAACTTGATGACGCCGCTCGTCATGTAGTGTGGACGATCCACGCTTATCTCTGCGAGATGGGCATCAAGGTAGGCTTTGGGCGCCCCTTGCGGGTTGTCCTCTGTTTGTAACAAGAAGGGAGTAATTGGGCTAATGAGTGCGATACGCGTGACACGGCTCCCCCCGTGACTCGTGAGATAGCGAACGATCTCGCCGCAGCCCATCGAGTGGCCGACCAGCGTAACGTTGCGCAGGTCGAGTTGCTCAATGAGCGCGGCCAGATCAGCGGCCAACGTATCGAACTCATAGCCAGATCCGGGGTCGTCCGAGCGACCATGGCCGCGCCGGTCATAGGCAATACAACGCAGGCCCTGGTTGGAGAGGGGCACCATCTGGTATTCCCACATTGGGCTGCTAAACGCCCAACTGCTGACGAACACTACCGGAGTGCCTGTGCCCCAGTCCCGATAAAACAGACGCGTCCCGTCGCTGGTTTCAAAGAATGGCATAGTAATGATCTCCTCATACTAAGAGTGTAATTCTCGTTTCGTTTTCGGTGTGCAGCAAACTTATATGGGGTACCCCTTTGCTCCCTGGAGACCTTTGAGCACCGAGATTTCGCCGCACATGTTGTCGATATGGCCAAGCACCATGCGGTTAAGGATGGTGCCAACGGTCATGTGCCCCAGGCCAAAACCGCTCAGGTCCAGATCACGGGCCAGATCCTCAGCGGTCAACGTTGCCAGGTAGGCATCGGTGGCCGCGTGGACCGCCTGGGCGTAGCCGCTTGTCGCCGGCAGATCGATCCGCACGCGACGCGCCCATTCCGCCGTGCTCAGCGGTTGAACTTCGCTGATGCCGGTCCTCTCGGCCCATGCTGTGGCGTAGAGGGGCGCGCCTCCCTTCAGGACCATGTTGATGGCCAGGTCTTCACTGGCGATGGCGTGGACATAGGTGGCGGCGAGTGGGTTGGCCGTGCCTGGGGGCGCCCAGTGCGCCTGTTCGGGCGTGACCCCCTCCATGGTTGTTTCTAGAAACGCATGGGCCTGTTGAATTTGTTCGCGTAGAAGAGTGGTAGCTTGCATTTTGTCATATCCTTTCTTGCTGGCTGCTTTTACGCTGCCGGGAACTCCGGCAGCCAGTTCTGTTCTCAGCGGAAGCGAGCGCCTGGGCGCTCCTCTCAGGAACAGGATAGGCTTGATTGTTCGCCTGAGGAAAGGATAGTGCAGCGAGGGGAAAAACACAGGGATCGAAAGTCTACTTCGAGGTACCATCTTCGGGCGCGCAGGTAATTACGCGGGGGAGCCAAAAGGACAACCGGAAGCTAAAGGAGCGACAATTCGCGTGCTCGTGCGACCGCACGCGTTCGATTCTCTGCGGTCAGCTTCAGCAGCAAGCTTCCCACATGTTTCTTGACAGTAGTGAGCGAGAGCACCAGGTGGTCAGCAATCTCTTGATTGGAGGCGCCCTCGGCTACCAGGCGTAAAACTTCCTGCTCGCGCGGCGAGAGTGGTTCAATGAGCAGCGAGGAAGCCTGCGTGGGAGTCAGGGTTTCCAGGTATTCAGCAGGTGCATGCCGGGGTTGTTGCGAGAGGGCTGACCAGCTCTGCTCCTGCTCAAAAGCCGCCAGGACCGTCGAGACTGCAGAGAGAGAAACCACCGCGGCGCGCGCCGCATCGTCTTCAGGGGTGTCGAGAAAACTCTGGAGCACGCGTTGCATGGCTTTGCCTGCATCTACATATACGCGTATGTAGCCCTCTGGCTCCGTCAAGGTAAGCAGGCGAATGGTCACCTGCCTGGCTTGCGTGACCTCTCCACAACCATGCAGGGCCAGAATCTGGAGCGCCAGAATCTGGACGACATCCCATTGTCTCTTCATAGTTTCCATCTTACCGAGCAATTGCGTAAGCAGGCGTAAGCACGAGGCATACTGTTCCTGGGCGAGGTAGACACGAGCCAGCGCCAGGTATTCCTCTGTGTGGATGTATTCCGACGGGGTCGCGTCGCGGAGAAAGTGGCTGGCCCATGCGCCCGCGGCGGATAGATCACCGTGTGCTAACCAGAGAGATACCTGGGCCGCCATCACTTCGGAGGCATACACCGTCAAGCCCGTCTCCTGGATGAGGCGCCGGGCTTCCTGGAGCGCCTGCTCCGCCTCCGCCAGCTTCCCGGCGGCCAGAAACACCTTCACCGAGAGGCTGTAGCTCCAGACGAGCACCGTCATATCCTGCCATTGGCGCGCATGCTCGATGGCTTGCTGCAAGGAGATCTGTGCCTTGTGCAGTTGATTCCAGGTATAAAAGAGGAAAGCCAGGTCGAGAGACGGATAGGCGGCAATCGCGATCTGACTCCCCAGGATCTCCTGCATTTCCTGAACGTGCAGGCACTCCTGCTGAAGCGCGCGCAGATGCCCTGCATACAGCAAAGCGCCCGCCAACCAGCACATCACAACGAGCGCGGTCGCGCGGTCCTGTTCCTGGAGCGCCTGCTGCTTCACGGCAAGCAGATCTGGCAGCAACAGGACACCATCGCCCAGCACTTGCGCGCTCATGAAGAGGCCAGAGAGGGGGATCTTCTTCCAGGCCGCCGACTCCTGCGCCGCCAGCGGTCGCATCTGTTGGGCAAGGCGGCGCACCTCCTGGATATTCCCTTCCTGTAAAACTGTACGCGTGTCGATCAGGCCATGGAGCAAGCTGAGGCGGTTGCGAATCCTGCCCATCTCGATCTCCGAGGGCGAGCCTTGCCACTCGCTCTGCAGCACCTGCTTGAGACGTACCATGATCTGTTCACTCTGGGTGCGAGCCTCGGTCCATTGCTGTTCTGGCATGTTCTGGGTGAGATCGAGCGGCTTCAGGGCCGCGAGGAGGGCAAAGTCCAGGTACTCCCGCAATGTGGCATCAGGCAGCGCCAGCACCCAGGTAGAGATCGTCTTCGCCTCACCACGCAGCCAGAGTTGGCTGGCTTCGCGCTCAAGCACCGAGGCGGCGAAGGAGTAGTCAGATGCCGCGAGGGCATGGGCCATGGTCTCATGAACCAGGCCCTGCCCCGCATACCAGCGCGCGGCTCGCCGATGGAGGAGCGGGACTAGTTGCGGCTGGCTGGCCCGGAGACGTGCCAGAAGTATGTCACGAAACAGTTCATGGAAACGATACCACTGGCGCTGCTCATCCAGGGGTACCACAAAGAGATTATCGCGCTCAAGCCCGTCCAGCAGTTCCTGGCTAGCCTGCAATGTCCCAGCCCCAGTCACCGCCTGGCATAGAGCAGGATGCAGGCGCGTGAGCACCGCCGTCTGAAGCAAAAAGTCTTGCACGGCCAGCGGCAGCCGCTGGAGGATCTCCTCCTGCACGTAGTCCAGCAGATAGCGATGGTTGCCAGCGAACGCCCTGCTCAACATGGAGAGATCGTCATGCTTGCGCAGTGCGAGCACCGCCAGTTGCAATCCCGCGATCCAGCCCTCGGTGCGGCTCTCCAGCAGCACGATAGCTTCTTCAGAGGGCGCGCGACCCAAGGCCTGCGTCAAAAAGCTGCTTGCCTCTTCCATCGTAAAGCGCAGGTCAGCATCGCGGATCTCCACTAGCTGTCCTCGTACCCGCCAGCGGGCAAGGGGAAGTGTTGGATCAACACGACTGGAGAGTACCACGTGGAAGGAGGCAGGGAGATGATCGAGCCAGAAGCTCAAGGACTCGTGAATGTTGGGATCATCGATCACCTGATAATCATCCAAAACGAGTACGACCTCGCGGCTCAGGCCGGTTAAATCGTTCAGGAGGGTGGTGAGCATCGTTGAGAGTAGTGGGGGTTGCGGCGAGTATAGCATGCCGAGTGCGGCCTCGCCGACCGCCGGCATACAGGTATGCAAGGCAGTGACGATCAACGTCCAGAAGCGCGTGGGATTGTTGTCCAGTTCATCAAGCGACAGCCAGATGCACGCGTTTGGCGCCTGGATAGAGCGTGCCACCCACGCGCTCAGCAAGGTGGTTTTCCCACTGCCGGCCGCGGCGGAGAGCAACAGGAGCCGGGATGCAAATACGGCATTCATGGCAGGCAGCAAGCGCTCTCGTTGTACCAGCGCCGTTGGAAGTTGGGGGGGAACCTGTTTGCTTGCTAACAGCGGCGCAGGCTCCGGCTGCGCGGCCGGCGCTACAGCAGCAGGAAAATGGCGACCCTTCCTTTGCTTCGTCCGAGGTGCTGAGCCGCTTTCGGCTGTGAGCGCCTGGGCCACCTCTTCTAAACGCTCCAGTGTTACCCTGCTTAGCGGTCCAAGATAGCGCTTGTTGGTCTGCCGGCTACGTGTGCTATACGCGTACCAGTAGCCAGCGCCTCGGGATCGCGTTTCTTTCAGAACACTGATATGCCCATGTCGTCCCTGGAACGCAAAGGAGGTCTGCTGTGAGAGCCAGTCTAGCCAGGCCTGCTTATCTTCTTGCTCAAAGCACTGCCGGCGCTGTCCCGCTGTGGCGAGATCATAGCACTGGCGCTCTGCCGACCAGGTAAGCACATGCAGCGCTGATTTCGCCATTCGCATCTTTCCTGTTGTGTGTGCTGTTTCAATTCCCCAACGCCCCTCAATCTATCACAGAAAGCCACAACACACAAGACCATCGGTGCGTGTAGGGACCGGGCGCAGGCCAGCGGCG
>JALYVR010000658.1 GCA_030853145.1 Chloroflexota bacterium
ACGTTTTATTCCGTCATATCCCGATATCTGTTGTAACTCCTCTTCGTACTTATCCGAGAACTTACCCAATTTCACCTCCCACTTGACAACCTCATTTTCTTGTGATAGAGTACTCTATATAACAGAGCACTCTGTGATGAAGAAATTGGAGGTATGCTATGAGCCTGGTATTAACAAAAAAGACGACTGCTCTTCTCTTCTTGCGTCGCTGTACCGCTTATGCTGTCGATTGCTTGTTCGCATTTTTCGTGACCATTGTCTTGTTTCAGGGGCTTACCTGGCTGTTGACCCAGGGTGCCTGGTGGAACAACCTGCATACCTGGGCCGCGGTCGAGGGCTGGATCGTCTTCAGTGTTGTCCTGCCCACGTGGCTGTACTTCTCTCTTGCCGAAGCCAGCCCCTGGCAGGCGACCCTCGGCAAACGCCTGCTGGGCCTGCGCGTCAGCGATATGCATGGCCGGCGCCTCAGCTTGCTGCACGCGATGCTGCGCAATTTCCTCAAGCTCATTCCCTGGAACTTCGTTCACATTGGTATCATCGCGCCATCTCCTGCTGGCCTGATCCCGTTGGGCCAGTTGCCGCCTTCCTTGAACTGGTGGTGGAGCTTCCAGATTATCGCTAATGTCTTGACCTGCATTTACCTGCTGACGCCCCTGTTTACCGGTAGCCAGCGCGGTATCCATGACTTGCTGGCTGGCACATGCGTCACGAGTACGCTGTCATGAAAAGATCTCAGAAAAAAGGAGGCAAGCTATGAATATTACCCCTGAAGAGGCGCAGGCAGCCCTCAATGATATCCAGCAGGCGAGCACAAAGGCCCGGAGCTTTCTCCACATCTCGGCCTACTACGCGTTGCTCTGGGGCGCGGTCTGGACTAGCGGCTTCCTGGCGACGCAGCTTCGACCACAGTTGATTAACTGGATATGGATCGTGATGATCATTATCGGCATCGTCGGTTCCGCTATCTTTGGTAGCACCCAGGGGACGCGCATGCGCGCGGCGCCGGGATCGCGTGAGGCCTTCATCGGCTCGCGGCTCGCCATGTTCTACGGTATGCTCTACGGCTTTGCCATTCTCTGGCTGATCCTTTTTCCACTCTCGTACTTGCAGATTGGGATGTTCTGGATCACTGTGACGATGTTTGGTTATATCATTAGCGGTATATGGTTTCAGCAGTCGTTATTCATTGCTTTCGGGGTTGGTATCACGCTCATGTCGGTGCTGGGTTACTACCTGCTGCCCCACTACTTCTGGCTGTGGGCGGCAGTCTTTGCCGGGTTACCACTGATCGGCATGGGTCTCTACTTTCTGAGGCATAAATAATTATGGCGGCTCTCAACGACATTATTCACCAGCCGGTACGCCTGCGCATCATGGCGGTGCTGAGCACGTTTCCACCCAAGATCCAGGTGACGTTTGGCTACATCAAAGATGCGCTTGGCCTCACCGATGGCAACCTGGGCGCTCACCTGCACAAGTTGGAGGAGGCCGGCTACATTGAGATCACCAAGACGTTTGTGCGCAATAAGCCGCAGACCTATGTTGAGATCACCGAAGCCGGCAGAGAGGCGTTCATGGAGCACAGAGCCGCGCTCAAGGAGATCCTGGAAAGCGGTGAGCGCCCCGGCAAGAATGGTGCGATAGACGCCACGAAAGGACAGACATCATGAGTCATAATACCATTGCTGGCAAGATAGCCGTCCAGTTAGATGTCACGCCTCTGGACGCGCTGGTTGATGAGCCGGTGACGATCCAGCTCTCTGGCCTGCCACCTGGCCAGACCGTGACGCTCCGGGCTCTTGCGCGGGATAGCTATGATAAGCGCTGGGCCTCTAGGGCAGCATTTGTGGCAGAGAGCAGTGGTGAGATTGACCTCGCCACGCAGCCGCCGCTAGCGGGTAGCTATCACAAGGTTGATCCGATGGGCCTGTTCTGGTCCATGCAGCCGGTTGACCAGAAACCTCCTGTCCCTTTCGTGACCCGAGGACTGGTGGCTGTTGAAATAGACCTGACCGTAGAAATTGCTGGCGTAACTGTTGCCGCGACGCGTCTGAAACGCCGCTTCTCCAGCGCGGATGTGGTGAGCGTGCCTGTGCGCGAGCAGGGACTGGTCGGAGTCCTCTCTCATCCCGCGCGTCCCGGCCCCTCTCCAGCTGTGATCATTTTGAGCGGCTCTGACGGCCAGATACGCGAGAATCAGGCCACGCTACTGGCTTCGCATGGCTTTGCGGTACTGACGCTGGCCTACTTTGGCGCGGAGGGTCTGCCGAAAAACCTTGTACATATCCCGTTGGAATACTTTGAAACGGCTATTAGCTGGCTCCAGGCGCAGAGCGGGGTCGATGGTGACAACATCGGCGTGATTGGCCTGTCCAGGGGCGGTGAGCTGGTCTTGCTGCTTGGCGCGACCTTTCCCGTCATCAAAGCCGTCGTTGCCTGTTCACCCAGCGGCCTGGTGCAGGCTGGCCTTGATGGCAACAGCAATGTCCGGTCGGCCTGGACGCATCATGGCAAGCCTTTACAACAGGCCGTCATTCGCTTAACGCCGCTACTGGCTCTGAAACTTGTATGGCAGATCTTCAGAGCGCGCGCGTTTCCTTTGCGCACCATGTTTCTCACAACACTGAAGGACCGCGAGCACCTGGCAGAGGCGACCATTCCGGTCGAAAACACTCAGGGACCAATCCTGTTGATCTCCGGAGATGACGACCAGATGTGGCCTTCAAGCCCATTCTCCGCACTGGTGATGCAGCGGCTCGCGGATCACCATCATCCTTACCCTGACCAGCACCTCCATTATCAGGGCGCGGGACATTTCGTGAGCTTCCCATACGGCTACCCCTTTCTCCCACCGTTCGTGAAGCGCGCGCAGAGATTCGCCGTCGGCGGAACGGTTGAGGATACGGCGGCCTCGGTGGCAGACTCCTGGCCGAAGATCCTGGCTTTTTTTAAACAGCATCTTGGCTAGAGCATGACTTGACGCGCCTTCCTACAGGCAGTTACAATAGGAAGGCAGATCTGTCTGCCACTCATCTAGAGAAGGGGGTCCTGATGAATCCAACCGTGGCGCAATATCTCGGCTTTGTTGTGGGGGCACTCATTCTTGCCTGGGGTGTGGTAGAGATAGGCCGGAGGGTTATCCGCTCTCGTCCTCAAAGGGGCGCTACGCGGAGCATGAACAGGTGGGTGAAGCTGGATATGACCCACGCGGATATGGATAGCATGCAGGAAGCGCCTCTGACTGTCGATCAGGACCCGGATGACCAGGAGGACCTGCCTGAACAGAATCATCACCGGCGCGCTCAGCAGAACGGTCACTTTTCTGGAAGCAAGAAATCGCTTTAGTGGGC
>JALYVR010000659.1 GCA_030853145.1 Chloroflexota bacterium
CTATTAGGAGGACGACCGAGCAATATGGCCCTACGCAACGCGGCAGGCCTCGAATGTTAGCAGGAGGCTGAATAGTGGGTGAATGTGCCCAGGAAGCTGTAGCGCGCTTGATACGTGCCTGGTGAGGCGGCGCGCGAGAACCAGGGCAAGAGGGCCTCATCTTGCAGGCTATAGCCATTGACTGCGAAGCTCGTGCCAACCAGTGGATCGCCCACCTCCAGGTCATTGTTGCAGCCATAGCCGTTGCCCGTGGTCCAGTTCGGCACCGTATTGTTGACAAAGGGATCATTCAGCCACTCGGCAACTTCGTGACTGAGTGCATCAACATCGGTGATGCCAGTGCTAGCATCGAAGATGCCAGGATCAATGTACGAGGCGAAAATGTGCGTGTAGACCTTGCCTCCCAGGGTGGATGCATCGTGATATCCTAGAATGCAGCAGCCACCGCTATCGTACAGGAAACTGTCGTAGGTTAAGAAGATCGGCAGGGTTGTAGAAGAGATGTGCAGCTTAGTGATCAGACTAACTTCCTGGCTGTAGAACCAGTTTACATCTACCTGCGCGTAGTGAAAGCTGCCGGAGGAGGTTTCCTGACCATCGTTAGCAGGAACCTTGAGTGTCACAGTCGGCAATATGGCTGCCTGTCCCAGCAGTACATGGTAGCCCGGATGGGTCCGCACGCTGCTCCAGAATTCGGCGCGCTGAATGGCATCGCCATACTGCGTATTCCCGCTGGCAAAACTGGCTGTCTTGAAGAGCGGTGAATTGCTTACGGACCGCGCCTTCGCGGTGCCATCGAGGGTAACTCCATTCGCGTATTTCAGAGCCAGGGGCACGATGACAGTGGGAACCGTGCTGGTGGTTGAACTGGTCGCTGGATTTGTGCCGACCATGGTATAGGGATACGTCACTCCATTGCTGGTAAATGAAGAATGCCAGGTTGGGATTGTGCTGGCAGGCGCGTTACTTAAGGCTTTCCGCATGAGGGCGCTCCCTTGTGTTGGAGCATCCTTATGCATATCTACGAAGCGGGGATGGCCGTGAATCCCCTTTCGTGCGCTCGCTGGCGCGGCGTAAGTATGTGATATGCCAAACACAAACGCAAAGCTGGCTATCACTTCCAGCACCACAATCAAAGAGCCGATCTTCCATAAGGCGTTGTTTCTTTGCAATGACATAGAGTCTGTCCTTCCCTCGTTCGCCTACAAGTAACATGTGTTGTGCTATTGCCATGGTTCTGACCACGCTTAATGACAAACATCAATGTATAAGCGCGCTACCTGGTGACATACACGAATGTTCTTTATCGGTATATGCGGGCCATTCAATAGAGTGGTTGCGGAGAGCAAGTTGCGGGGCGCAAGTGCGCGGGGCACAGGCCAGCAGCGCCCCTCCATAAAATGGACAAGTTCGTATTTATCTATGCTATGAGCATATATTTTATCTTCTAAAATATGCTATAAGTAAGTATCCTTAAGGTAAGAGGCAAAAATATTGAAGAGAGGATATATCTATATGAACCTGCTTATCTTAGGTGGCACGAAGTTTCTGGGGCTTCATCTGGTGGAGACGGCATGTGCGCGTGGGCACGAGGTGACGCTCTTCAACCGGGGGCAATCGAACCCTGGACTGTTTTCTGACGTGGAGCAGCTACGGGGAGACCGCGATGGGGATATGACGGCGCTTGAGGGGCGGCATTGGGATGCGGCCATTGATACCAGTGGCTATGTGCCGCGTGTCGTGGGAGCCTCGGCGCGCCTGTTAGCGAACTCTGTAAACCACTACACGTTTATCTCAAGTATTTCCGTGTACGCGGACTTCAGCACCGTAGGCATGGATGAAAGCGCTCCAGTTGGCACGCTTCAAGATGAGACCGTTGAAGAGTTCACCGGTGAAATGTATGGTCCTTTAAAGGCCCTCTGCGAGCAGGCCGCAGAGGCCGCGATGCCGGGCCGCGTCCTCACTGTGCGTCCCGGCCTGATCGTCGGTCCCCATGATCCCAGCGACCGCTTCACGTACTGGCCGCACCGCGTCGCTCAGGGTGGCGAGGTCCTGGCGCCGGGCAAGCCGGAGCAAGGCACGCAGTTCATCGACGCGCGCGACCTGGCGGCCTGGATCGTGCGCATGGTGGAGGCTGGACACACGGGTACCTATCAGGCGACAGGACCTGGTTACAAGCTGCCGATACAGCGTGTATTGGAGGAGTGCCGGGTGGTGAGTAGCAGCGATGCACGCTTCACATGGGTGCAGGATGCCTTTCTGGTAGAAAAAGAGGTCGGGCCTTATGTAGAGATGCCCCTGTGGATTCCCAGGGGACCCGAAGATGCCGGCTTTGCCGCCGTGAACTGCGCCAGGGCCATCGCCGCCGGACTGACCTTCCGCCCACTGGCCGACACGGTCAGGGATACGCTCGCCTGGGACGCTACGCGCGCCCCCGACACAGCGTTGAAGGCTGGACTGACGCGTGAGAAGGAGGCGCAGTTGCTGCGCGAATGGCATAGCGCGGCACATATATCGTAGATGCCGTCTACGGGTGGCAATCGCGCCGCACCTACCCGGTGCGCTCTAGCATCGTGACGAACAGTTCCGGCGCCGGGATGGTTGGCACCAGGCGCTCCATCACGGCGTCATCGATCACCACCCCGGCCTCCTCCAGGGCGCAGAGGAGCACGCCGATGATAGGCTCGAAGCGCGCGCGTGTGGGACGTACCTGCGGCGAGGCGCGGCGCACGGTGTCGATGATGGTATCGGCCAGCAGCGGCGACGGGTGACGCAGCACGCCCCCGGCCAGTACCAGCGAGAAGGCCGTACCCTCGATGCCAACTTTGCGCGCCGCTGCCAGCGCGTAGTTGCCCAGCGCCCTACCGTGCTCCAGCACTACACCGCGCGCGACGAGGTCGCCTGCCTGCGCCTCATCCAGCAAGATCGGAGTAAGCTGGTCGATGTGCAGATCCCTGTGCTTCGGCCTCACACGCGCGGTGAAGAGGTGCAATACCTCTTCGACCGTCTGCGCGTGGAAGAACGCGAGGATGCGCGGTGTGAGCGTAGTTGGTGGCTCAATGCCCAGGGCCGAGCGGTAGACGGCGTCGAGTGTCCGCTGTCCCAGTTGGAAGCCGCCCTGCGCCTGGTCCTGCCAGAAACTGCTGTGCCAGGTGCGCCCATCGGGCGCGCGTGCGCCGGTAGCCCCGCCGCTTCCACATACCACGGAGACGCCGATGTTGCCGGAGAGCGCCGCGTGCAGGACGCCCAGCGCGTCGTTCTGCACGCTAATGGCCCGCCCGAATTCCCGCGCCTGCATCGCCTCCCGCAGTAGCGCGCTGTCTTCCGGCCAATCGGCCCCGGCCATGTTG
>JALYVR010000660.1 GCA_030853145.1 Chloroflexota bacterium
GAGCGCGCGGCGGGGGACAGCGACTGCATGACGAGGTCGTTATAGAAGGTCATCGTCCCGCTCTCCACCAGTTCTACAATACGCGCGCGTAGCCGCTGACCCAGGCCCGGTACAGGCAGAGGCTCGCCACGCGCCAGGATGGCGGCGGCGGATTCTTGCAAGTCCAGTATGCCCCGCGCCGCGCTGCGGTATGCCTGGATACGATAGGGGTTGCTGTTCTGAAACTCCAGCAGGCTCGCGATGCCGGATAGCACCTCCGCGATCTGACGGTTCGTCACTATTGGGGGTCGATCCTGTTGTATCTCCATGCCAGGCAGCGTGGGCTGCTGGACGTTTTTATTTTGTCTGCCTACTATGGTGGGAAGAATATGAATGGTTTGAGTGAGCTGCATGATACTCATTGCTGTCAGCTCCTTTCCTGCCCCAGGCCTATGCTTGTCATCAATACCTGGGCTTACTTCGTGAAGAATATAAGGTGAATGTACATGGTACTTTGCTTTGTCCAGTTAGTGTACAATTAACATCGAAAACTTGTTCTAAGTATACCATAAATCGCGCCGAATGTCAAATAGAACACCCCCAGCCGATCAAGGCAGGAAGGGCTTTTATGTATCCCTTTTCAGGTAGGGTAGAATGTTCTAGACGAAAAATTATCTTGTTCCTATCGATTATTTTGGCATACGTGAAAGGAGCTTTTCATCCCGTACCGCCACCGGGAGCAGTTGGAGCCATTCGGCACTGACCTACCCGATCAACGATCCTCCTAAGGGCTATGAGAATACGTTCCTGGTGGAGGCCACCACTTCGGGTATCCGCATGGCGAACTGGCGCAACGAGGTGATCCCCTATGAAGAGTTCACCGTTGGCATCAAGCGTCCGCGCCTGGATTGGTATGCCGAGACGTCGGTGGCGCTATATCATCCGCTAAGGCGTGGTCTGGCGCATCGATGAGGCTCCTGCCGGATATCAACCACAGGATGAAAACGAGGCGTATGTGTTGGAAATGCTCAAGCCAGAGCACCGGTCATAGTATCTCCACCCGGATTTTTCATGAGGGGCGCCTCTTGCCGTGGGACGTGGTACCATATATCAATGAGAAAAGTAGTGCTTTTGTGTAAAGAGAGTAGTGTTTTATGAGCGAGCAAGAACAGAAAAAGGTCGCGATGGTCATTATGGCGCACCCGGATGATGCCGAGTTTGGTTGCGCGGGGACCGTGGCGACATGGGCCAGCGAAGGCTGGGATGTGTATTATGTCGTGTGTACCGACGCCGCCGGTGGCGGGCCGGACGACGCGACCGATGTCGGCCCGCAGGCGCGCCATAAGATTAGCGCGACGCGTCAGGCCGAGCAGCGGGCGGCTGGGGAGATCCTGGGCATCAAAGATGTGCTATTTCTTGAGTACACCGATGGGCAGTTACAGCCAACGATTGAAGTGCGGCGCGACCTGGTGCGGCTCCTCCGCCGCTATCGTCCGACGCGCGTGATCTGCCAGTCGCCCGATCGCACCTGGACGCCGATCATGTCTATCCCGCGTCATCATCCCGATCACCTGGCGGCGGGCCAGGCGGCACTGGCCGCCATCTATCCCATGTCGCAGAACCCGTGGGACTTCCCCGAACTGCTGGAGGAAGGCCTGCCTCCCCATCGCGTAGAGGAGGTCTATATCGTAGGTGCGCCTGTGCTGAACTACGCGGTGGATATCTCGGCGACGTTCGAGTTGAAGATGCGCGCTCTTCAGGCTCACAGTAGCCAGGTTGGCGACCATTTTGAGCGCGTGGAGCAGATGCTGCGCAAGGGCAATGCGGAGAGCGGGGCCAGGCACAATGCGGCCTATGCCGAGGAGTTCCACAAGACCGATAATCGCGTCGCACCCCAGCCGGAGAAACTGTAACCGCTTAGCTCCAAGAGCTTCTCTTCCTGGTTCCAGGTTTCTTTGAAGAAGGATAGACATGTCAGACGATTGTGATGTATTAGTTGTGGGTGGCGGCCCCGCCGGACTGGCCGCCGCCGAGGTGGCCGCTCAGCAGGGCGCGCGCGTGCTTGTTTTGGAGCGCCAGAACGAGATTGGCTATCCCGTCCATACCAGCGGCGGAAGCTGGATCAAAGATATGCAGGCGCTGCATATCCCCGAACACCTCTATCATCCTATCAGCAGGGTATTTTTTGTTTCTCCTCGTCGTGAGATAGAGCTGCGCTACGCCTCCCCTCTAGCCTGCGTGCTGGATGTGCGCGGCGTCTACCAGCATCTCGCCGGGCGCGCCATCTCAGCCGGCGCTATTGTGCGTATGCGTCATACCGTCGAGCAGACACTGCTAGAGGACGGGCGCGTCCTGGGTGTGACGGCCAGGACGCATACCAGCGAGCGTATCAGCGTGCGTGCCGCCGTCACCATCGACGCCAGTGGCATTGCGCGGCATGTGGGCGTGCGCTCGGAGATGGGCAAGGCCTTCCATCGTTATGGCTACGGGGCCGAATACGATCTCTACGCGCCCAACTATCCCCAGGACGAGGTGTTTCTGATCATGGGCAGTAGCTTCGCGCCGCGTGGCTATGCCTGGGCCTTCCCGCGCGGCAATGGTCGCGTGCGCCTGGGCGTCGGCGTGATCCATCCCGATTGCGATGACGATGCCCGTGTCTACCTGGACCGTATTATGCAGGATCTCCCGCAACTGCACGCCAGGTTGCAAGGCGCCAGCCCTATCGAGTATCACACGGGGCTGTTCCCGTCCGAGGGGCCGCTCGAACACTTCTCGCGCGCCGGGCTGTTGTTGGCCGGCGATGCTGGGGGCCATGGCTCGGCGCTGGTGGGCGAGGGCATTCGCTTCGCGGTCTACTCCGGGCAGCTAGCCGGCGCGGTGTCTGCCGCTGCTATCAAAGCTGGCGATACCTCGGCGGCCTTCCTGGCACGCTTCGATAGGCAGTGGCGCGCGCGTTTTGGACGCGATATGGATATCTCCTACCTGCTGAACAGGCGCATCGCCGCCTATAGTGACGAGCAATGGGATGGCGCGCTGGACCTGCTGAAACGCCTGACGCCGGCCCAGGTGGCCCAGGCTCTGCGCTGTGACTACAGCCCCGGCCTGTTTATGGGCATACTCGCCCGCAATCCTGGTCTCATTGCGACCGGAGGCAAGAAGTTCGTGGATATCTTGCTGGAGCGCCTCAATAGGCCGGTTACGCCGGTAGTGAAAGAGGTGGCGAGCTAACAATCTTCATGTGACGGATGGGAAATGAGGGCGTTCCCCTTATGTGACGGATGGGAAATGAGGTGCCTCCCATTTCGTAGCTGCGCGATGTATCGCGCAGCTACGAAAAGGGAGCGCTGGCTTTGAGGAATAGAGTGGCAG
>JALYVR010000661.1 GCA_030853145.1 Chloroflexota bacterium
GATGCGGCAAGCCGAATCCCTACGCGGAGAGGGGATCGCCGTTATGAGGTCGAATGAAGCTTGTCAGAGCAATGCGCATCATCATGATACTCGGCAACGAACCGCTCCATCCCGAAAGCGCGTATGATCTCCGGAACCGTCTTCGTCGTTATCAGTTCGGCGATGGTCTGGCCGGTAATCGCGCTGAGCATGATACCCACGCTGCCATGGCCGGTGGCCAGCGTCACGTTCTCCCAGCCCGCCACTTTTCCCAGGATGGGCTGCTGGTCCGGGGTGCGCGGACGCAGGCCCGTCCACATGGCCTCGATGGGGCAAGCCGCCAGCGTGGGCGCGAGCCTGATGGCGGCGTTGAGCAGCCCGGAGATGCCGCCGGCTGTAATCTGTCTATCAAAGCCCGCCTCATCTTTCGTCGCGCCTACCGTGATGGTGTGATCAAACTTGGGGGCCAGGTAGATGGCTTCACCGAAGATCATATGGCGCAGCGGCATGGTTGGCTGTAGCAGCGAGAGGATCTGACCGCGCAGCGGGCTGATGGGGATGTTGACATCCAACCACTCTCCGCAACGGCTCGCCCACGCGCCTGCCGCAATGACAAGGTGCTCGCAAGCAATCGTCTCGCCCTGCGGGGTGTAGACGCCCGTGACCCGGCCTGCGTGACGTTGGAGGCCAATAATCTCCTGCTGGCTATAGAGCCTCGCGCCCCGAATGGTTGCCGCCTGGGCCAGCGCTTTGACCAGACGGGGCGCTCTCACCTGCGCTTCCTGCGGCGCATAGACAGCGGCTCGCACATCAGGGGCCAGCAACGGTTCACGCAAGCGCGCCTCGTTTCCTGTCAACCAGTCCATGCGCAGGCCCAGCGGCTCCCAGGCCTGCATGCGCATCTTGAGGTTGGCGATATTCCTGGGATTGCGCACAACACGTAGCGCTCCGGTCTGCTCGTACTCGATCCGCACGCCGCTGACCTCTTCGAGTTCCGCCACCAGCGCGGGCAAGAGAGACCAGCTCGCCAGCAACAGGTCGGCGAACGGTCCCGGACCCGTGAGCGAACCCAGCGGCGCCAGCAACCCGGCCGCCGCGCTGGAAGCCTGCGCCCCCACCTCTCCCTGGTCCAACACAATCACTTCGGCTCCCGCCCGGCACAAATAATAGGCGATCGCACACCCGATGACCCCACCACCCACAATAAGAACGTCTGTTGTACGCGACATACCCTGCATATGGCTGCACTCCGTCGGCTATCTTCTGGTCAGAGTATGCGCTTCGTGGGATGGATACGTCAAGCGTGTCGTGAACCGCGCGCGCACGTCAGGTAAGCTTGGCAAATAGAGCGCGCATCGCATACAATGCATATGGCAGTGTATAGAGCAGGCAGAAAAGAAGCTGAAACGAGGCAGATAAGCATATGGCATCCGCAACACCGGAATTCAAACAGCAACTCAAGGTGGCCTTTGAGGCCATCGAGGTTGGGCAGATATTCACCTTCCGGCGCACCTTTACCCAGGGCGATGTGGCCTTATTCTGTGGCGTCACCGGCGACTACAATCCCTACCATATCGACTACCTCTTTCTTGAAGAGAGCTGGTTTAAGCGCCCCATCATTCCTGGCCTGTTGACCGCCAGCATGATTACGCATATAGGCGGCTTGCTCGGCTTCCTGGCAACCGAAATGCACTTCGAGTTCGCCAACGCGGTCTACATCGGAGATACCATCACCTGCACCGTTACCATTGCCGAGAAGGACGAGGACAAGCACCTATTGCAAGCCAATGCCGTGTTTCTTAACCAGGACGGCATAGAGGTGTTGCGCGCCCAGTTCAGCGGCTTCCCAGCACATGTGCGGCTGGCACGCTAGCATGTCAGCGAAAGTCACTATGTTCCATACGGGTATGTTATAGCTCTTAGGTCATATATCGGAGGAAATAAATTGACCCATGTACTCTTTGAGGCATATACTTCACAACGTACCTTCTGCCTGTGCATAAGAGCGATGCTCCAACACAGGAAAGGACAGTTATGGTAACCCTGAGAAGCTTTCTTGTGAAGGAGTGCGGCGCGTGAGGAAAAGGATCATCGTCATCTGGGGGATTTTGCTGCTGGGCATCGTCATTATCTTCATCACCATCGTACCCGCAGGCTTGCTTGACCTGAGCAACCTCCTCGCCAGCCCCAATCCAGTCCCAACGGTGATCCCCGGCCTGCGCGAGTGGCACGGGGCCAGCGGGACGTTTACATCTGGTCCCACGTCTCGTATTATCGTAGACCTCCCAGACTCGGCCCAGTTAGAGGGGACTACACAGGCTTTCCAGCGGGATCTATTCAGCGTGTCCGGACACATGCTCCCAATCTTCACTACAGGCTCGCCACAAACCGGTGATTTCTATCTCACCTTAAACAACACAGATCACAGCCTTGGCAACGAAGGCTATCTTTTGAGCGTGGGCGACTTTACGACCATCAGCGCCAGAACAAACACGGGTGTCTTCTATGGAACGCGCACGACACTGCAAATCCTGATGCAGGACGGCACGCGGGCACATATTCCCAAAGGCATCGCGCGCGACTACCCACGCTATCAAGAGCGCGCTTTCATGCTTGACGCGGGACGCAAGTTTTTTCCCATCGGCTTTCTGGAAGACTATGTGAAGTTCATGTCCTGGTACAAAATGAATGATTTTCACATCCATTTCAACGACAACCAGATCGGCGGCGGAGCTAGCCCCGATTGGATGCACAGTTACGCGGCGTTTCGCCTCAACAGCGACCGCTTCAAGGGTTTGGCCGCGCGCGACGGTTCCTACAACCGGCAGGATATCCAGGCCCTGGAGACGGTGGCCAGCGAGTACGCCGTCACGATTACACCGGAGATAGACGCGCCGGCGCACGCGCTGGCCTTCACGCAATACCGCCCCGATCTGGCCAGCCCGCAATACTCGAAGGACTTCCTCGACCTTGGCAATCCCAATACATATATCTTTATGAATGCCATCTGGGATGAGTTTCTGCCCTGGTTCTCGGCAAAGCAGATCGATATAGGCGCGGACGAATACGCGCAAAGCGACGCCGACAGGTTCAGGCAATACATCAACACGTACGATGACTATCTGAAACGCAAAGGGAAGACGACCAGAATGTGGGGCAGCCTGACGCAGATGCAGAGCACTGTCAAGGTCAACACCGATATCGTCATTGATGTGTGGAATAATCAGTGGGCCAATCCTGTCAATATGGTAAACCAGGGCTTTCACATCATCAACGCCAATGACAACCTGCTATATATTGTGCCCAAGGCTGGATACTACCATGATTACCTGGATAGCCAGATGCTCTACGAGAAATGGGAGCCGAATA
>JALYVR010000662.1 GCA_030853145.1 Chloroflexota bacterium
TATGGTAATCATAAGCGCTATAACGCATAAAAAGAGGAGTTACCAGGGGGAAACGCCCGCTATGGGGATGGCAGGTGTTTTGGTAACTCCTCTATGTGTAGGAACGTTACAGAGTAGCGATTCGTAGCACCTATTGGGTACGTATTTGCTTCTGTATAGGGACGATGGCTTGCCTCGCCTGTGAAAAGACGCCTCATACCGCGTAGGGGCGATTACAGGAAAGACGCCCACAACCAAAGCATGTTATAATAGGCAGCAATATTATCAGATAGAGACACACACTCTACCCTATATAGAAGAGGGAGCATACGATGCCAAGGAAGAACAAGTCAGCCGCTCACCAGCATAACACCCCGGATCCATTTGAGCACCGGCAGATGGAGAGAGACGAGTTTTTGAGCGAAGAGGAACCCGAAGAGGGTCAGAATGATATCACGCGCACCGTCGCCGATGAATATATGGAGCACGGTGAAGGCCAGCACGAGGCCGGGAAACGCGATGTCGAACTCTATATCCGCACCTATAACACCCTCATGCGCAGTTCGGGCGAAGTCAGCCTGAAGGCCCTGGTCCAGGCACACTACAATATCGACTCCAGCCTGCACCCGGAGGCGCGCTCGCCCTACCCCGACATGTCAGCGTTCATTTATAGCGTCCTGCGGCTCCCTGCCTCGATCTTGCATTGCAACCATGTACTGCTGGGCCAATCCGAAGACGTGTTTCTGAAACAAGGATTTCAGGTCGATAGCTGGGAGGCGGTGGCGGCCTCCGCACGTCGCCGCAAGTGGTTCTATGACGGCAAAGAGACGCTCGCCGTCTACGTTGCCAGCGTCAGCGATACCGACGATATCGTGCCCATCCTGGTGGCTTTCCAGATTGAATGGGACAAGATGTACTATCTGCTCAAGGCGGACCCCACCACTATGCAATTGCTGAGCACACAGATGGAAACAAGCTCGCCGGTGTTCGCTGAGATCATCAAAGTCGTGCGCGAGCGCATCCACATCGGGCCTGATGACTGGCGGCGCCTGGAGTTGATCTGGGGCGATCGCCTGCTGGAGAACCTATTGGTGATCGGGCGGCATCGCAAGAGCTTCACGCTGCGCATGCTGGGTGGCTCGCACGTGGGCTATGTACGGGCCACACGCAAATGGTGGGCGCCCGTCGAGGAACTGCTGACCCGGCATGACCTGACGAAGCGGCCGGTCTACTTCGTCTCCAGCAACACGCATAGTCTGCTCAACCTCATATCAGGCTCGATCCTCAGGCGGCAGGACATGCTAACGGAGTTCGCGCTCAGCGGCAAAGACCCCTACCTGGCGACCGAGTGCCGCAAACTCCAGGAGGGCCAGGTGCCGAGCAACTGGCAAAACTTCCTGTACTTCGCGGCCCGCGAGTGGGCGCGTACCCCCGAAGGCGAGGAGTTCGCGCGCAACCGTATGCGCGAGGAACAGGAGCGTGGCATCTGGCACGTCGGCGCGCGCCACGGCCTGGAGATCGACGCGCAGGTCTTCGAACTTGCCAAGCTGCGCCCGATCGATATCGACCCGCGTTGTCGCATGCCCGCCATGGATATGCTGGCCAAGAGCAAGGCCATTATCCTTAACATCGACTACCCGCTGGGCATGGCCGCCTATCGTATGCTGCGCGAGATCATGGAGAACCTGGCGCCGATCCAGGGCATCTATATCCTGGGTAAGGCTGCCACGCTCAATGGCAGCATAGGCGACGTGATGATCTCGAACGTGGTCCTCGACGAGCATAGCCAGAACATCTACTGGCTGGACAACTGCTTCATTGCTCAGGATATCCAGCCCTACCTGATCTACGGCTCCGTGCTCGATAACCAGAAGGCCGTTTCCGCCAAGGGCACGTACTTACAGAATCGCCAGTACCTGGATTTCTACTATCGCGCTAACTACACTGTCGTTGAGATGGAGAGCGGTCCCAACCTGAACGCTGTCTATGAGGACCAGTACCTGACGCGCTACCCCATCGGCGAGAATATCAACTTTGCCCGCCTGCCATACGAACTAGGTATCCTGCACTACGCGTCGGATACGCCCTACACGCGCGGCAAAAACCTGGGCGCCGGCAGCCTCTCCTACTTCGGCATGGACTCAACATACGCGGCCACTGTAGGCATCCTGCACCGCATCTTCGAGCGCGAGATCCGCTACATCCAGGCCCGCACAAATGCGGAGCAGCAGCCAGCAGAGGCCGCTCTAGCCGCTAGCCAGGCAGCGGATAGAGCGCCCGCCTCGCCCGAAACCGCGCAGAAGGCCTAGCAGGGAGGTCCCACATGGATGCGGCAGGTGCGGCAGGGTATGTAGGGGCGCCGCTTGCCTCATTCGTTGATACTAAATACTATCGAACAGCCGAAGAAGGGAAAATGGACCATGTGTCGTGTGGGCACAGGGCACCCGCAAGGGAGTGCCCTTCCATATCATACCCCAAGAGCGGCGCTCCCAGACGAACGACCAGACCAGCCATGAACCTTGCCACAGGCACTGGTCCCCATCGTCGCGCCATCCCCGCCCGGTCAGTAGGGGCGAACCCTTGCGGTCGCCCTGTTCCAACACGACACATGATTTTGTATCAACGCATGCGCTTGCCTGCGCCCGCATCCCTGTAATATCGAAAGGAAAGCATGGCTATGGATATCGGTACATCCGCTGGACTCGCATTGTCTTCTGGCATCAACGCCTACTTCCCACTGCTCTCATTCGCGCTATATGTGCATTTTATGAATCCGCGCAGCCTCAATCCCCAATTCGCGTTCATGACGCAGGGGTGGTTCATCGGGCTGCTGATTGTTCTGACGCTTGCCGATATGTTTGCCGACAAAATCCCGATTGTTGACCATATCTGGGACGCCATCCATACCGTGATCCGGCCCGTCGCTGGGGCGTTGGTGGCCCTCGTCAGCCAGAGTCACACCACAGGGATTGAAGTGCCGCTCCTGCTGGTGGGAGGCGCCGTGCTCGCCGGGATGACACACACGACAAAGGCCACGGTGCGCGTCGCCTCTACCACCTGCACCGCCGGCTTCCTCAACATCTTCCTGAGCATCGGGGAGGATGTGCTGATGGTCATCGGCTCGCTGCTCTCGCTCTTCGCGCCCTACGTCATGCTCGTCGTCGTGATCCTGGCCGTGATCGTCTTCCTGCTCTCGCTGCGGCGCATCATCAAGATATTCAACCGGCGCAAGCAGAGGAGAGCCAGTGTGCAGGCCCCGCTAAAAATTTAAAGGGCCTGGTCCATCTGGCCAAGAATGAGATGCATGAGGGGTAGGGGTGCCGTTTACAAGCCCGCCTGTTCGCCTACGGCATCACGATCTCGTAGGC
>JALYVR010000663.1 GCA_030853145.1 Chloroflexota bacterium
GGACGGATCATCAATAGCACAGACCGCCTTGATGAGCAACTGGATAGCATCGCGCTGGCTCTCGTCAGGGTGTTTTCTGCCTGGGGAGTGCGGGAGTGCGCGCTACTAGTTCCTGATGGAGACGGCACGCTCAGCATTCGAGCAGATGCCCCCATCCGTATCGAGCGTTTTACCCTGTCGCCTGATGAGATGCTAGCCGCAAGGGAGGCGATGGCGCAGGGGAAAATGCGGGATATCGGCCCGGCATCACCAGCCCCTGCAGGACAACCCTCGCTCTTCCGACTCATCCCCTTGAAGGCCACAAACCAGGTTCTGAGCGTGCTCTGTCTGCGTATTGAGCATGGGGTGTCATGGTTCGCAAGCACACAGCGTATGCAGGAAGAACAGGAACACCCTACCGATCAGTCCACCTTTTTTTGGACCTTCCTTGATCAGGTCACCCTGGTCATTGAGCAGGCACACCTGCGCGCTCGCGTGATCGCCAGCAACGAGTAGAAAGTGGCTCATTCTTCTTGCATGACCATCGGTTCATTCACTAATTTTGCTGTTTTGAGAGGAACATGGATAAAATATAGCATAACCACTTTCTTGAATATTTTCTGTAAAGTGTTTGTGCTAGGAGGAAACCATATGCTGCTTGATCCCAACACAGCATGTCCAGAGTGCGGGGGATCGCGTGCCACCGTGTTTTTGACATACGAGGGCCATTCACCCAAGCTTGTCCAGCCACGTCGAGCCGTGGGAATCTCTTCCCTATTCGGCGGGAAGTCCAGCACCTCTCCCCTGATCTCAAATCAAGCGGTGACCTGCACGAGGTGTGGTCTTACCTTCACACGTGCCGCTCATCCAGAAAATCTTGTACCAGACTCGGACAAAGCTTCAGACAACGAGAATAGCTAGACATCAATCAGCCTACACGTGATACATCACGCAGCTACGAAGGATGAACGCGTTCCGTGCAGGTAGGGCTGGCGGGCAAACGCAGCGTAAAGCAACTGCCCTCGCCTGGCACACTTTCGACTGCTACGCTTCCCTGCATGGCCTCGATCCACTCCTTGACCAGGGAGAGGCCGAGGCCGCTGCCGCCGCCGATATGAGCACGGGCGTTGTTCGCCTGGTAGAAGCGCTCCCAGATGTGGGGGACATCCCCTGGAGCGATACCCTCACCGGTATCCCTGACATGCAGCACGACGGCGCCAGGCTCGCTGGTTACCGCAACGGCGACGATGCCGCCTGGGGAGGTATGGCGCACACCATTGTGCAGCAGATTCTGCAAGACCTGCTCCAGGCGCTCTGGATCTACCAACGCACACGGCCCCGCGGGTGGAGTGTCCGCGCTCACTTCGATTTTGCTGGCGCGCCATGCCAGGGGGGCGCGCACCGCGACGACACGCCGGACAAGCTCGCCCACATCGGTAGGCACACAACGCAGCGTCAGCCTACCGACCTCCGCACGCGCCAGGGCGAAGAGATCGTCAACGAGCGCCTGAAGCCTGATTACTTCATTCTCCATCACCTGCACATCCTGGCGCAACGGCGGGGCGGAGACATCATCCCAGTGCGTGAGCGTCGTCTCAAGATAGCCGCGAATCGTCGCCACCGGTGTACGCAGTTCGTGCGAGACATTGGCGACCAGCTCGCGCCGCGATTGCAACAGTCCAGCCACGGTATCGCGCTCCGCCTTGAGGTCGCGCATGGCGCGCTCAAGGTCGGCGGCCATGGCATTGAAGTTGGACTGGAGCTGCGCGACCTCATCTTCGCCTACCACCGGCACACGAATCGCGTAGTTGCCGACGCGCAACGCGCTGGTGGCGGCGGCCAGCATCTTCACGCGGTCGGTTGTACGGCGCATGACCAGGTACGAGAACAGCGCGGATGGCGGCACGACCACCAGCAATGAGATGCTCCCCAGGACAAGCAGGCCCACGGTCGTCGGCACGATGACGTAGATGCTCCTCGAACTCACGAAGGCTATCAGTTCGATAAGAGCAATCAGCAGGCCGGCTCCTATCGCCACGAGCATCACATGTGCGTGTGTCAGGGCCCAGATCAGTTGCCGGCGCCGCAGCCGGTCCCAGAACAGCCATACCCGTATGCCCAGGCGCAAGGCGACGAACACTGCCATATCCAGCAACAGTGTCACCACCAGGATCACATGAGGGTTATCGATGCCGCTCCCACGAGAAGGGAACGCTATATCGTGCAGTATGAAAATGACGGCTACCTGTGCCACACCGCTCAAGATATAGCTCAGCAGGCCAGCAAGAGCAAGCTCAATGAGGGCCCGCCGCCACCAACTTCCTTTAAAAAATCGCAGGCGCAGGGCGAACACGAGCATACAGATAGGACCGGAGAGCAAGATCAAAACCAGGAACAGGTTGAACAGGCCAGCCTGGCGATGGAGCAGCAGCAGGACAATCCCTACCAGCGCGCTTAGCAGAAGCGCCTCAAGCGCCGCGCGCCATGGATGTGCCGTGAGGAAGAGGGAGCGCCGCTGCATGCTTATCTCCTTTCGGAGCGCAGGCGATAGCCGATGCCCCAGACCGTCTCGATGGCCTCACCCAGTGACCCCAGCTTTTTGCGCAGGCGCAGGACCGTATTATCCACCGAGCGATCGCCGCCAACGTAGCTCTCGCCCCAGACAGTATCAAGCAGATAGGCCCGGCTGAAGGCCCGGCCAGGGCTGCGCAGCAACAGGTGCAGCAGCGCGAACTCGGTGGGGCTCAAATCGAGCGCGACACTATCAAGCAGCGCCAGGTGCGCCTGGGGGTCGATGCACAGGGAACCGTAGCAGAGCGAGTCCTGGGAGCTGTGGTTGTGATCGGCCTTGAGAATCTGCTGCACCTGTTCCGCGCGGCGCAACAAGGCGCGTACGCGTGCGATCAACTCGCGCATACTGAACGGCTTGATGAGGTAGTCGTCGGCCCCCAATTCGAGGCCGACGACGCGATCCGTCTCCTCACCACGCGCCGTCAGCATCAATACCGGCGTGGTCGCCGTCTGCCGCACGCGACGCAGCACTTCCAGCCCATTGAGCTTGGGAAGCATCCAGTCCAGAATCACCAGCGCTGGCGCCTGCTCCTCGTGCAACTGGAGCGCCGAGATGCCATCGCTGGCGTGCAGGACGTAATAGCCGCTCGCCTCCAGCTCGCGGATAACGACCTGCGCCAGGTCATATGCATCTTCCACCAGTAAAATTGTTGTCATGCAACGAGTCCTACGAGGAATATTCAGGGACAATCGCGATTGGACAGGTCCATACCTAGTGTATCATACGGCGCGTGGCTGGCAGGACAGAGCTTGCGTGCCTTCGCAAAGAAAGGTTTGGTAGGGGCGCGATGAAACAT
>JALYVR010000664.1 GCA_030853145.1 Chloroflexota bacterium
CAGCGCTATCGCTACGGCCCCGGCGTCTGCAAGATCGACCTGGCCCTCGATGGCCCCATCCCCTGGAGGGCCAGCGCATGCAGGCAGGCCGGCACCGTGCATGTTGGAGGCACGCTGGCAGAGGTCACAGCCTCCGAAAGGGCCGTCTGGCAAGGTACACATCCTGAAAAACCATTCGTGCTGCTGGCCCAGCAGAGCCTCTTTGATGCCACCCGCGCCCCCGAGGGCCAGCAGACCGTCTGGGCGTACTGCCATGTCCCCAGCGGCTCAACGGTGGATATGAGCGCGCGCATCGAGGCCCAGATTGAGCGCTTCGCGCCGGGCTTCCGCGACCGCATCCTGGCCCGCCACCTGTTAACCGCCCACGACATGGAAGCGTACAACCCCAATTACATCGGCGGCGATATCAACGGGGGCGTGCAGGATTTCTGGCAGCTCTTCACACGGCCCACCATCAGCCTGACACCCTATACCACCTCATCCCAGCGCATCTACCTCTGCTCGTCATCAACCCCTCCCGGCGGCGGCGTTCATGGCATGTGCGGGTATTTCGCGGCGCGCGCGGCCTTGCACAACGTACTATAATATTACCTGTTTAGACGGTCATCATCCAGTCCCTGACCCAGATGCTTGAACCGAAAGACTAGCATCCTAAAATGGCGAACAAGCTGATCCCAGGTTAAGAAACGACGATGCCAGCGGGTACTATCCTGCTATCCATAAAGCGACCAGCAGGCAACACATGCGCCACTATGCTATCCTGTGTACAGTATTTGGGTCGGTCGGCTTCGTTGGCTGTAGGAACGCTCCCAGATGTGATCAATCGTGCCTACTGCTCTGACAGCGTTCATTTGACGTGTGGGAATATGGCGCCCGCATTGTCGGCGGGCAAGGGGAGCCGAAGGGGCACCACTACACATATAACCGTTGATTGAAGCTTGACAGAGCACTACAGCGGATAAAGAGGAAATATGCGCTTATTTATGTATTACAAACACAAGCTTCGACTGCTGCTTGTATGTATGGCTTTGCTGACTATTGCGAGCCTGGTCTCCTGTTCGGGTGCTATGCCGGGCACGACGGGCGGCAATACTGGGACGATAGGCAGTTCCGGTAGCACAGCAACGGCACAAGGACACGCTCTCGCGCCGCTGCCAACGCCCAGCCCGGCATCGTCTAAGAAGTCCAGCAACAATAGCAACACTACTAGCAGCAACAACGCGATGTGGACATTGGTCTTCAGCGATGATTTCAATGGCACGCAACTTAACCCGACCTGGGGACTGTACACCGGGCCTCACGGGGGTGGCAGGAGCTACTACAGTCCGAGTGAGGTCCATATTCAGGGCGGCGTGGTGCATCTCTCGATGGAGCAGAAGACGACGAACGGCCTCCCCTACACGACCGGGGGTATGGCAGCCTTCAAGCTAGCTAGCACCTACGGCAAGTACGAGTTTCGCGCCCGCCTGCCACGCGGCAAAGGCGTTGGCCCCTACGCGATCCTGTGGCAAGCTGCGGGGAATCATGGCGATGTCGAAGTTGACCTTTTCGAAAGCCCGCCTGCCGATAAGAGCAAGGTCTATTTCACCAATCACGGAAACGGCGCCCCCACCCAGATCGTGGCCTCCGGCAATTTCGCTGATACCTTCCACATCTTCACATACGAGTGGACACCTGGCAAGCTGCACTTTCTGATTGATGGGGTCGATCATGGGACATTGACGAAGAATGTGCCCAATTTTCCGATGTGGTTCGCCCTCGCGGTAGAATCCGGCGATGCCTTCGTCGGCCTGCCGGATAGCAACACCGTGCTCCCTGTCTCGCTCGATGTCGATTGGGTGCATATATACAAGTATCACGGCTAGCGTGCGTTCAAGCATCTTCATCACGACGGCGGGCAAGGGAAGGAAGCTAAGTAGAGACCATTTGTAGGAGTTAACTGCATCCCGCTGTCAGGATAGTTTTACGGAGGAAGATGTGGTAAAATTATCCTGACCCGCCATACCTGGTCATTAGTTGCTATTGAAAGAGATGCAACAATAGGAGCGTAGCATGAATACTCCAGAGAATGAACCACGACCTCGCCGTTCTCCACGTTGGGCAGTAATAATTGGTATCATTGTCCTCATGGCGCTTCTTGTCGGCGGGAGCATTGCCGTCTTCCATGGATCTGGGCGCGTGAGCAGTGCTATTTCGACGCCAACCGCAACACCGCCTCTTGATCCCACGAGTGCTTCCTGGTCACCACCGGGCATGACCTGCAACGAGGCCATACAAAAGATCGCACAGAATCAGTTCACTTACATTCTGATCTATCGAGAAAAGCAAGGCGGCCCAGCAATTCCTGCAAATGCTATCATGGGGATTATGTTATTACCGCGAGGCGTTCCCTATCAGGGTGATCCTGCCCAAACGGCCATCAATTCTTTATTACAAGTATTTGGTACGTTTCCCGATCATGATTGTTATCCACAAATACTGACAGCAGTCAAGCAAGTAAACAAGCATCTTTCAAAGAGTGAACAGGTCAAGGTAGGTTGGTACTACGATCTGGGATAACAGCCTTGGAACTGAAGAGCATAGAGATATCCAGCATGCGAGGATAACCTGAACTCCTGATCAAAAAAAGAAGAAATGGTGCGAGGTTTTGTTCATGTGGCAGTATGTCTTTCTTACACTTCGTCGCAGGCGCAGTCAGAGTATGCTGGCGAGCGGGGGGGTTCTGATCGCGGCCTGCGCCCTCATTTTGCTCAGTGCCACCACCCAGACCACCGCTCTGCACGCCAACCAGATCATTCATCAAAACTGGCGGCCCAGCTATGATCTGGTGGTGTTACCCCCCACGGCCCACACCGTCCAGGGTTCTACTCTGGCCGCTGATTCTCTGCAAGGCTATAATGGCGGCATTAGCCTGAAACAGTATTCTCAGATACAAGCGATCCCTGGCGTCGAGGTGGCTGCTCCCCTGGCTTTTATTGGCTATATTCAGCTTCCTTCGCCTTTCCTCCAGTTTACATCTACACCCCTTTCGGCGGGATACTATCGCGTTGACTGGACCCTGATGGCCTTCAATGGTCAACACCATATCGTTGAGCGTCAGGCCAGTTTTATCTATGGGCTGTTCAGATCCTGCGATACCGCTACTAATGGCATAAGCGGAACACAAATGCAGGAGTTGCAGCAACATCATGTGGTCCTTGGTGGGTGTGGCGCTGATCTCGGCAGCAATGGCAGCTATTTTAGCGTCCCTTCGCTCGATACGGGCACCTTTCTGCTGGCGGCGGTTGACCCGCTGGCGGAGGATCAGTTGGTCCATCTCGACCGGAGCATCGTTCGTGGAC
>JALYVR010000665.1 GCA_030853145.1 Chloroflexota bacterium
ACCCTGCACCTCCGGCGGCCAGGCGGGCGTCCCGCGAGACCAGAAGGGTCAGGATATTGCGCGCCGACGCCGAGGAGTTCGAAGTGGGAGAACTGCTCATCCTGGGTTATCTACTATCTATGACTAAGTATCGCTCTACAAAAGGGAAGCGCGGCGATTATCGCCGCGCTGTCGATGAGGTGAGGGTGCCGGGCTTCTCCTTCTGAGCTTTGAACTTCTCTTTGTCCTTCTTGGCTTTGAGCCGGTGTTTGCGCCAGGCCACACGTTTCGTCTTGTTCATTGATGTTCTCCTTCTTAAATCTCACTATTCTTCAGTTTCGTTACCTTCGAAATCGATCTCGGTCATCTCTTCGGGTTCGTCGGTGCCGTCGTAGTACTCGTCCTCGTTGAGCAGTTCGTCCTCGTCTTCACGGTCGTAGCGCAGCATACTATCCTTGGTGTAAGCGCGGATGGTATCACCGCCGCCCTGCGCCGGGAAGCTGACCTTGCCGAACATGTTGGGATGCTGGTATTCTTCACGAATTATCAGGCGTACCTGGCCCTGCTCCATGTGGCGCACAGCCGCCGCGTAGCGGTTGCCGCTATCCATGAAGTTGATCAGGCGATTGGCCAGGCGCGGCTCTATGCGCCCGATCTCTTCCCCTGCCGCGTTGCGCACAATGACTGAGCGCCCGCTCGCTTGTAGCTGCACTTTGTCGCCCACCCCGACCTTCGCCAGCACCGAGGGTGTCGCCAGGTTGAGCAATTCGGTGGTTGTCGTTTTACCGGGTTCCTCGTTGAAGAGCGCCGGGTCAGTGCGTTCGGAGCCTGCGTGCATTTGAACAGTCTCTTCCTGGAGTAGCGCAAGCCGGTCCAGGTTCTTTCTGGCAATCGAGTTGTTGGGATTAAACTTCAATGTTTGGGCATAGAACTGCCGCGCCTCTGCATATTGTCCCGTCTCGCTGTATGCCTTGCCCAAGCGGTTATAGGCTTCCACTTCCGACGGAAAAATGCTCAAGATGTTCTTGTTTGTAGCAATAGCCTCTTCCCACTGACTGTTTAGTGCCTGCTGGATCGCCAGTTCTGTCAACTGCTTTTTCACGCGGGCCTTTTCTTCCGCCGATTGCGCTTGCGTCATCAAAAAAAGCCTCCTCCATCTTCATGAGAACGTCGCTGTATAGTTTGCTTATTATATCGCAACCGCGCAACCCTGTAAGGACCAGGGAGTGACGTGCTCAATATGCACCTGGACCAGGTCTCCCGGCGCAATGACGCGAGGCCGCGGCTCAGTGCCCGTCTCCTCTGCTCCAGGGTGCGGGAAGAAGACCAGCTTGTTGGCGCGATTACGCCCCTTCCACTGCTGGCGCTCGTGGGCAGTATTTATCTCTTCGACCAGCACCTCCTCGACGCGTTCGGCGTATTGCTGGTTCAGTTCGAGCGCGATTCTGGCCTGCACCTCTTCCACCGCGTGCAGGCGGCGCTTCTTTTCGGCCAGCGGCACATCGTCCTCCCAGCGCGAGGCCACCGTTCCCTGGCGGGGCGAGTAGGCCGCGACATGCACCACATCGAAGCGTATCTCTTCCAGCAGATCGAGCGTGTGCTGGAACTCCTCTGCGGTCTCGCCGCAGAAGCCGACGATGACATCTGTGGAGAGCGTGACGCCGGGCCACCAGGCGCGCAGTTTGTCGATGAGTACGCGATACTCGTCGAGTGTGTACCCGCGCTTCATGCGCTTCAGCAGGTTATCATCGCCTGCTTGCACGGGGATATTGACATGCTCGCAGACTTTGGGTAGCGCCGCCATGCGTTGGATCATGCTATCGGTCATGTGGCGCGGATACGAAGTCATAAAGCGGATGCGCTCCAGGCCCGCGATCTCGCTCAGGCGCGTCATAAGGTCGGCGAGATCGGGCTTATCCGGCAGGTCGAGTCCGTAGGCCTCGACCGTCTGGCCCAGCAGCGTCAGTTCTTTGGCGCCTTTGTCCACCAGCGCGCGCGCCTCGGTGAGTAGTTCCTCGATGGGCCGGCTGCGCTCGCGCCCACGACGATAGGGGACGACACAGTAGGTGCAGACCTTGTTGCAGCCCAGGATGATGGGCAACCAGGCGGTGGGAGCGACTGTGGCCGGCTCGATTTTCGTGGGGTAGTGCGCGATACGCTCGCCGGGCTTCGGCGTGATGGCCATCGGCAGCACCGTGCGTTTGCCGTTCCTGTGCGTCTCAGCGGCGATGATTGGCTGGACCAGGGCCAGTTCGCCGGATATGGGGGTACCCTCGTGATCCATGTATTCGATATCCAGGCAGCCGGCGCCGGAGATAGGCGTCCAGCGCTCCTCCAGGAAGTGGGGTAGGATATCGGCCTGCTCCACCTTGAAGAGCAGATCGATATGCGGGTAGCGCCTGCTCAACTCATCGATAGTCTTCTGACTACCAATCATGCAGCCCATCAGCGCCACCAGCAGGTCGCTGCGCTGCGCCTTGGCATGCTTGAGCCTGGCGAGTAGATTATGGGCCTTATCCTCCGGCGCCTGGCGCACGCTACAGGTATTCAGCACCACCAGATTCGCCTGCTCCATGCTTGTCTCTTCCCAGCCCAGCTCGTCCAGCAGCGTCTGCACGCGCTGCGAATCGGCCTGGTTCATCTGGCACCCCACCGTCCAGATGTGGTACTTCCCCTTCGGAATACTTGCGATGCTGGTGGTCGTGGTCATGGTCGGTCTGCCTCTCTGAGCCTCACTGTTTCAATGACTGGCACGTGGTTGCCGCCTACTTTTTTACAGATATGCAGTGTTGCTATTCTAAGTTGGCTATTATACACCATCATGCGGGCCGTTGCTAGTATCTGCCGATTTATTTCGTGAAACGTTTGAGCGTACGTGTCATTTGACTTGCTAACTGCCCATGTTTTCGCCTGCCTGGTCGTCTTGAAACAAGAGGCGTTCAACGCCTGGTAGGACGAGGTCACGAAAAAGAGCATCCATGCGTTCTGGCGACCATGCCATTAACAGATGTTCACCTCGTTTTGCTTGTTGCCCTGACGCACATTCTCACGCATACTAGAAGCAGAGAATATGTTTCTTAGTGAACACCATGTTCACTATACATGAGAGGAGTCAAGATGTCGAGAAATTCCTATTCAGTTGCTGAAACATCCCAGGTGCATACACAGGGACGCACCATTCACTGGGCGAACCGCTATGATCTGCTGGTCTTTCTGCTCACGCTGGGTCAGGCGCGCATTTTGCGCTCAAGGACGGCTGATCTTGTCCGTGTCGCTCCTGGAGAGGCCGTCCTCGATATTGGCTGCGGGACTGGCGATCTAACCATGCAGATCCGGCGCCGCGCCGGATCTGCAT
>JALYVR010000666.1:0-2327 GCA_030853145.1 Chloroflexota bacterium
TGGGCGCGGCGCAGCAGGTTGGCGCAATTCACCTGTTCAGGTAGGGTGATGCTGACGAAGAAGCCGCCCTCAGGCTCGGCAAACGGCACGTCGGGCAGGTGCTGGTTGAGTGCGGCGATAATCGCCTGCATGCGCGGGGCGTACAGTTGCTTCAGTTGCTCCAGGTTCGAGGCGAAGTAGCCACGCCGGTAAAATTCGACCACGGCGGCCTCTGTGGGCAGCACAGGCATCAACACCGTCTCTTGGGCAAGCTGCTGGAGCTGCTCGATCATAGTGACCGGGCCAATCAGGTAGCCGACGCGCAGTCCGGGGCTGATGAGCTTGCTATAAGATCCGATAGTCAGCACCCGGCGCGGACTGATCGAACGCAACAACGGCGCGGATGTGCCCCGGTAGCGCAGCATGCGGTAGGGGACATCTTCGATCAGCCAGAAGTCGTGGCGCTCCGCCAGTTCCACCAGTTGCTCGCGTTTTTCACCGCTTGTGGTGATGCCGGTTGGATTCTGGAAATCGGGTACAAGATACATAAAGGCCGGTTTTTGTTTCTTGAGCGCCTTCTCCAGGGCTTCAAGGTTGACGCCATCCGGCTCCAGCGGGATGCCGACAACTTTAGCCCCGCGCCGCCGGAACGTCTTGATGGCGCGATCATAGCTTGGCTGTTCTACCAGTACCACATCCCCGGCTTTGACAAGTTTTGCGGCCAGCATGTCCTGTAAGTGCAGGGAGCCGTTGCCAATCAGCACCTGATCTTCGGCAACGCCATAGCGGTCGCCCACCAGTTGGCGCAGTGGCAGATAGCCCCCGTTGTGACCATACTGCAAGACCGACGCGGCCTCTGGCCCTTCCAGGACAGCTTGTATACACTGGCCTATCAACTGGGCAGGCAGGGCCTCAGGCGCCGGGACGCCCCTGGTAAATAGTATCGGCTCCGTTTTTGCCGAGGGTGTGCTTTGTGCCATGATCCTTCTTCTCCTATACCCGTCTCTCTGAAATAAGCGCGCTGGCGGCGGCTTCTGTTGCTGATTGTACTACTAACGCGAGAACGCGGCAAGCCGCGTTCCTATGTAGATCGCAGTACGCTCGACGAGTTCTTGAATGGCACGATTTTAAAATAGCCCTGGCACGACGGCAGGGATTTATGTACGGGCAACGGCTTCGGCTCCTTTTCGGCTCTCCTTGCCTGCCGACAATGATTGCTCGCAGTCCTATAACCCCATCGACGCTGTTCATGTGGCCAGGTGGAGGAGATCTACCTCACATAATGCCTGCCGGAAAGCCTTGACATAGCGCGTCGTTTGATTTAAACTACTAGATAACTAGTAGTTTAGCAGAATAACCAGGGAGATCGAGGCCAGAAGATGATCGAATTCCATCTTGAAAGCCGTTCTGGGATACCTCCATATATGCAGTTGGTGCAACAGGTCAAGCAGGCGCTGCGCCTGGGCTTTCTGGTTCCGGGGGATCAGTTGCCAACGGTACGCGAGGTCGTGACGAAGATCGTCATCAATCCTAATACTGTGTTCAAAGCTTATCGCGAACTTGAACGAGAGGGACTGGTTGAGAGCCGTCCGGGCGTGGGTACATTTGTGCAGAAGACCCTGGCAGGTCCCTCACTCCTCGACCACGCCACCTTGCGTGGAGACCTGACTCAATGGCTACAGCGCGCTTACAAGGCTGGGTTAGATGCTGAGAGTATCGTCGCTCTTTTCACTGATACGCTTCAACAACTTCAGAAGGAAAGAAAAGCATCGATGGGTTAGTACATTGTATGAGAGAAACGCGCGAACATCCTGCGTATCTATGCACAACTTTTTGTGTGCGCGTGGATGATATGCAGGAACGAGAACAGCCTACAAGGAGAGTAGATTATGACTTCTGTCCTGGAAACACAAAGTCTTGGCAAGCGTTATGGACGCCAGTGGGGATTGCGAGACTGTACCCTGCAAATTCCGGCCGGCAGCGTGGCGGGTCTCGTTGGACTGAATGGTGCAGGCAAGACTACGTTAATGCATCTCGCTGCTGGCCTGATTGAGCCAAGCTCCGGTCGCATTCAGGTGCTAGGTGAGACGCCATCGCAGATATCGACGAGCTTCCTAACTCGTATTGGCTTCGTTGCTCAGGAACGTCCCCTCTACCGGTACTTCTCAGTGAAGGATATGCTCACGCTGGGAGGCAAGCTGAACGCGCAATGGGATGGTCGGCTTGCCAGAACTGAGAGACCTGCGCTTGCGGCGGCATTGTGCCTCCTCCAGTAATGCAAGCCGCCGCAGAACCTCAAGAATGCATAAGCACGATCTTGCCGGCCAGCTTGCCGGCCGCTAGCAGGC
>JALYVR010000666.1:2337-3323 GCA_030853145.1 Chloroflexota bacterium
CCTCTTCCCTCTCTGGTCGTAAGCTCTCAGGAGGCCAGCAAGCGCAGGTCGCGCTCGCCCTGGCGCTGGCGAAGAGACCCCGGCTTCTCTTGCTGGACGAACCATTTGCCAATGTGGACCCACTGGCCCGGCGTGAGTTCACTAAGATAGTGATGGAAACAGTTGCTAGCCATGAAATGACGGTTCTGCTCTCCTCAAATATATTGGAGGACCTTGAGACCATTTGTGACTATCTGATTATTCTATCTGCCGCCTGTGTACAGATCGCTAGCGATATAGAGACCCTGCTCGCAACGCATAAATGGTTGATCGGGCCATATGATCGAAGCGAACCTATTACCAGGACACACCTGGTTCTCCAGTCCAGTCATCGTGGACGACAGAGCCATCTCTTGGTGCGCACAAATGGCCCAATTAGCCATCCATCCTGGCAGGTGCAAGATGTCACACTGAAAGAAATCGTCCTTGCGTACCTTGATCTGCCATCTGAAGGCAGACAGGAGCAGCATGAAAGCAAACAGGAGGTTGTGAAATGATCTGGCTCACCTGGCGACAACATCGCATCGAAGCGTTGATCGGTATCCTCTTGCTGGCGGCTCTCTGCATTGTGTTTATACCTGATGGTTTCACTATGTACTCTCTCTACCACGCTTTAAACATGGCTACCTGTTCTCCTCAGGACCCCTGCTCGCAGGCGTTTCCAATGCGTACATTTGGTCTGGCTTCAGCAATTGCTGATTACTTACAGCCCTGGCTTGCTTTGTTGATAGGGGTGTTTATGGGCGCGCCATTGGTAGCCAGAGAGCGAGAACATCGAACGCATTACCTTGTCTGGCTGCAAAGCACGACGCGAGGCCACTGGTTAGCCGTGAAGCTGGGTTTGATTGCGGCGTTCACCCTGCTTGCTTTTGGCGCTCTCAGCCTGCTGACAACATGGTGGGGCGAGCCTTTGAGTTGCCACAATGGGTCCCTGGTTTCTCTATGAT
>JALYVR010000667.1 GCA_030853145.1 Chloroflexota bacterium
CGGCGTCCCTCATGTCACAGGGACGCCGAGGCAAGCCGCACGCTACGAGGGTCAAGTTTTATTCTGGAAGAGGCGAGCGAGGCGAGCTGCTGCCGCGGCGCGGACCGCCGGGGACAATCAGCAGACCTGCCTGGGCCTGGCGGATGGCTGTTTCCAGAGCGGGGTCGGGCGGGATGGCGGGAGCCGCCGCGCTGGCTGGCATGGGCCTGGTGAGTTCGTCGATGAGAGATCGCGCGCCTGGTCCCGGCGCTGCCGGCATATTCGTTGTTGCTATATTGCTAACACTTAACTGCTCCCATGGCGATAAAACTGCGCTGGATGGTTCTGGCGCAGCAGGCTCACCCTGGATGATGGCAGCTACGTAGGCAGGGACATCCGCATAGTTCAGGAACCGTGTTGACGCTTTCCGTTGCTGGAAGGGAGTCATGTGCTGCGAATGCAAGTTAGGCGCAAGTACATGTTGTTTCCTGCCGCGCAGCGATAAGATAATAATGAGAATGGTGGCGATAACGATGATAGCGCCAGAGGCCATGCCGATGAACAGGAAATTCGGCTGTCCCCCGGCGGAGCCTGTGCCTGTATTGGCCTGGCGGCTGTTCGGAGTAGAGGCGGGTAGCGGGGTCGAACCTGTATTGGCCTGGTCGGTCGTTGGCGTAGTTGGCGTGCTGCTGGTTGGAGTCGTTGTAGCGACGGCGGTCGCAGTTGGAACTGGTGTCGCTGTAGGCCTGGGCGTCGATGTGGCTGTCGGTACCACAGCCTTGACGGTGAAAGTAGCCGACGCGGTCATCCCAGTGCCGGCGCTGGCATCGATATGTCCTGCTCCCGCCATAGTGCTCGGCACAGTGAACGTCTTCGAGATGTTGCCGTTGCTATCGGAGGAGACGCTGCCGAGATTGACATTGCCCCCGCTCCCCTTCAATGTGAGCGCGACGCTGGTCCCGGCGGGCAGGAAGTTGCTGCCGGTGACCGTCGCGTGCTGCCCGGCGGTGACTGTTGCCGGGGAGACAGCGAGCTGCGGCTGTGCGTTTGCGAGCAGAGTGAACGTGTTGCTGGAGGGCACCGGCTGGGGAATGCTGGCGAACTGGGCGCAGACCGTGTAGGTGGTGGCTGGAGTGCCAGCTCCCATGGGCCAGCGGAACCCGCCGCTGAACCCGCCGCCCTGCACCGTGCTCTGTTGAGTGCCTGCGACCGTGGCCGCGCCGCTGCAATCGGCATTGGGGCTATAGCCGAAGGTGACCGCTGTGCCATCGGGTACTACCTGCCAGTTGGAGCCGCTCACCGTGATAAGCGTCCCGACGGGTCCCGATGTGGGGCTGCTCATCACGGTGCCAGGGCTCAGTCGTGGCGCGGCATGCGCCGGCAAGGCGCCACTCAATGCAGTGATGGCTACCAGCCATAGCAGGGCGCCGGTGACCAGCACGATGTGCGCGCATCGTATCGTTGCCAGGATAATTTTTGCCAGGTTCCCGCTATTTCTCATGGTGTGCTTCCTGCCGAAGGACTCGACGTATCGTGTTCGCCGCAATGTATCGGGTATAGCTGTTACGATCTTCTATTTGATAGAACGGCTATGCACATGATGATTTGGAAGGGGTGGGACCAATGGTATCTCTAGCGCTCTGATCGGATTAGGGACGATGGTTTGCCTCGCTCGTAGTGGCCAACACAGGCGAGGCAAGCCATCGCCCCTACGCGGACCGGACGCGCACGATAGATCATACCACGGGTCATAGCAGGCATGACTTTTTCATCGCCCTGCTCTGTTGTCTCAAAGCATTGGCAAGCCATCACCCTACGTGGATCAACCAGCTTACGCCTCGACCAGCTCGACAGCCACTTCGTAGGAGAGCTGGGCAGGGTTGCCCAGCGCCAGAGAAACCTGCTGCATGTGGAGATCGAGCGCCGTCTCGGCGTAGTAATCGAAATGCACAGAGACAGCGCTGCCGTTGAGGGGGTCCGTGAACGAGAGGGTGCTTCCCACGGAGCCGGTGTAGCTGGCGCGCAGGGCATCACGGTATTGCTGACCGCTCAGGCCTGTCGGGGAGCCATCGTAGCGCTGTAGATCGTTGAGGCAGAGCAGCGTCATCGCCCAGGTGCGCCGGCCGGGCCCCAGGTCCACATACGACTCGCCGCCGTCGGCGCGCACAGTGGCTTTGCGCACGCGTGGCTGGATCATACGATAGCTGCCCGGTTTGATAAAGTAGCCGTTGCCATCCAGGAGCAGTTCGCAGTCAAGGCCGATTGTGGCCATGGTTACACCTCTTTCTCTGTATCTCCGGAGCTGCCATGTAGCGTCTCCGTCTGCGTGCTGACGATGCGCGTGGTCTGGGTAATATTCCCGCTGCGATCATGGATACTCACCAGCTCGCCATCGATAGTGATATGCAGGCCACGCTGCTTCAACGCGGCCCGAATCGTCATAATCACCTGGCTGAGCCGCGTATTCTCCTTCTCCAGCGCCGCCAGGCGGTCCTGTAGCGACTGTATCTCGTGTTGCAACGCGTTGATCACACGCTCCTGCACCTCGTCGGCCGTGCGTGCCAGGCCTTGATGGTAGGCTGCGATGCCCCCCGCGACCAGGCCCAGGGTGATGACGATATTGAGCAGGGTTAAAAAGTTCTGCATGGGGTCTCCTCTTTATAACCGCGGCCAACGCGTGGGTACGTCGCCCCAATGCACGCGGGCCGAGCTGGCGAAATCGCGTTGCTCCTTGATCTCTTTTAGGCGGCTCTCGAACTGCTTGCGCCTGGCGGCGATGGCCTGGAGCCACGCTATGGGGATCGCTGTGTCATCCATGTGATCGTGCAGGGCGCCGTCCTGGAACGTGAAGTTATCGTTGGTGGGAACCTGGTAGGCCTCCATCGCGTAGAGACAGGAGCCGAGCGTGATAATATCGCGGTGAACTTCGGGAATAGTGGACCCGCTGGCGTCAAGCTGGTGCTTCGTCGCGTAGAAGACGCGCATGACCAGCGTGCTGTCCTGCGGCAGCTCGGCGCTTGAGAGCTTGAGCGTGAAGCTAGGTGTGACCGAGCCAGGGAGGCCCAGGCCGCTACCTATACTGCCCGGTGCGCCCAGGTTCCCGCCCGCCGCCAGGGCCGCCGAGCTATCGAAGAGATTGGAATATTCCGCGAAGTCGCGCTCAAAGGGTGGCCAGAGCATCACGCCGCTTCTGTTGACCGCTGGCGGCACGGGGCGACCCGCCAGCACGCTATCTGCACTGCTATCCATGTACGCAGTCGTTGTGTTGTCCTGGAGCGTTGCTAGCAGGAAGAGCGCGCCGCCAGTCGCCAGCGAGCGATACAGGTTGCGGCCAATCAC
>JALYVR010000668.1 GCA_030853145.1 Chloroflexota bacterium
GGCAATGGCTGACCATTGCCCCTGGAGGATCAGAACGCGCACGACAGGATGACACTCAGTGCCTGGCAGAACCTGGCGCTATGACGAGGCCGGGCCTGGCGCAGGATTGGTAGACAGGACCAGCGGCGCCCTTGGCTGCTGCGAGAAATCAAAATCGGAGAGCACGTTGCCCAACTGCGAAGCGTTCTCGCGCACATCGGGGCGCGGGTCCGGGCGGCCATCGGTCTTGGGATCGATGCGCTGGCCGCTCAGGAAGTCGTCCTCGATGAACTTCACGTAGGCATCGAAACTCAGCGTCTGGTGGTCGATGTAGCCCTTCCTGGCGTAGGGGCTGATCACCAGGCCGGGCACGCGTAACCCATAGCCGTTCTGATCAACAGTGGGCGGCACAACATGGTCATAAAAGCCGCCCCAATCGTCCCAGGCCAGGAAGATGGCGGTGCTGCTCCAGTCTGGCCCCTGCATGATCGTGTTGATGAGGCCCGTCACGTACGATTGACCTGTGCTGACCAGGGCCGGGGGATGCTCGCTGTCCTTGCCGTTGGGTACGACCCAACTGACTGACGGCAGCGTGCCATTCTTAGCGGCGGTGTAGAACTTCGTGAGCTGCTGAATATTGCCCAGTTCACCGTCCTTCTTGACGGTATCGAAGTACGGCAGCGGGTTCCAGATCTCCGGTGTGCCTGCATGCTGCGCTTTGGGCGTGCAGGTTATGGCAGTATCGTCCTCGCAGTCCGGCTGTGTACCATCCGCTACATAATATCCCCAGCTTACACTATTCTTGTGCAGGAGATACGTCAGGTCGGTCCAGGCATAATCGGGCCGCTTCACCGGTACACCCGGACGCTGGCCCCCTGTTAGCTGGGCAGGTTTTTGCAGCGCATTCTGACAGCTCATGGGGTCGCCGGCCTGGCTACAACGCGCCGACCATTCCGACACCATGAAGAGATGCTCCGGCAGACTCCACGAAGCATTTGGCTCAAACATGCGGTCCTGAAGCACAAACTGGTTGGCATAGGCCCAATAGTTGGGGATCTCGCGTGCATCGTGGTAGCCCATCACATCAGGCGCACTACTTCCACCGCAGGCGGGATCGAACGGATTTTTACAGGCCTTCTGGCTTCCCTTACGTTCCTGCGCGATGAAACCATCCATCTTGCCGCCATTGATATCTCCGGTGGCATTCACCTGCCCATGCGGCCCACCACGATTCAGGTCATTGGGATCATGAAACGGCTTGACACACTGGTTGGTGGTGGGATCAGGCACACAGACTGTGGGCACGCCGTTCTGCATAGGAATACCGTTCGCGCCAGGATACGTGCCGAAATACGTATCGAACGAGCGGTTCTCCTGCATGATGACGACGATATGCTTGATCTTGTGAATATCTGCATTCTGCGTGGGATTGGCCGGTCCAGCGCACGCGATCAGTGTCGTTGTCGACAAGAATAGCGTGACAATGAACGGCAGTATCTTACGGGCAGAGCGATAGACTTCTGGTATACGCATAGTTGCCTCCGACTAGATTTAAGGAACACTCCTCACTATCTATTCTAGCGGAGAGACTTCAAGAAACCCTCAAGGGGAGATACGCATTTGGTCAGGATCAGGATTGTGGCTCTATAACACTTTCGCGCATCACCATCTGATACAAATAGTTGCAGCGATCGTGTAATATAGAAAGAGTCGCATGTGAAAAGGAGATAAAGATGAGGCCCCGATTCATTGCAAGCACACCCAGGATAATCATTGCTTTTATTGTGGAAATCGTTATGATCGCATATATCTTCATAAAATATCAGTTTCACGCGCCGTGGTTCTGGCTTATATTACTGCTGCTAGCCATTATGATTTTCGATATAGGCGTGCTCATCAGCAGAGGAGTTTTTAAGGGTCGCGCCTCGTCCCTCTGAAACAGGGCAACTTCAGCCGATCTCCTGAGCGCCACTCACAAGCTGGCGAACGATGTCATCTCCGAAGGAGGGCGAGATGATGAAGAGCGCCTCGTCGGAGGGACTATCGCGCACGGCCCTGGTGTACTCTCCCTCCTGCGTCGCGTAGCCGAGCTGGTCGTTTGCCAGGCCGAGAAAGAAATAGGCGGAGGCGTGGACCTGGCTGCGCAGCGCCGTCAGGAGCGAGGGATAGGCTTCGACAGGCGCCGCGAAGAAGAAGGCATCGCCGATCCGCAGCGTCTCCACCTCGACACCCAGCACATCGGGCAGCACAAAGTACGGTGATTGCAGCGAGCGCATGATGCGCTCGTGCCCGCTGCGACCGAGTAACTGGAGTCCGAACAGGAGGGGCGCGCTGCTATCGACCTCGCGAAAGGTGTGATCGGTGGCACATAGGGTCGGCTGATCGATGCTACGCGCACTATGCAGCGCCTCCATAGCACGCTGAGCAATGAAGGCGCCGTAGACCTGGTATGCAGGTGCGCGATCTTCTGGGGCAGCACCATTACCCGGCGAGCCTGGCCAGGTGTGTCCCAACGCGCCAATCATGATCAGAGCGGTGCCCCCCAGGTGTGCTTCCAGCGTATCGGCAGTGACTCCCGGCCAGTCCGGGGCAGCTTTCAGGTTTCCCGCGCCAAGCGCCGTAGGGTGAACGCTGACATTGACCAGCGTTGCCAGCGTGTGCTTGCCATCGCTGCTGACGGCCTGCAAAACGCGCAATTCGGTATCGGTGCCCCAGCCAGGAAAGCTGGCTGTGTAGCCTGCGATGCTAGCAGTGCCAACCCGTAGCTGTGCCGGGGCAAGGGCGGCAACGGCCTGCGAGATAGCGCTGATGGTCTGATTGTGGACGCGCGCGAGATAGCTGGCAGGCACGCCGCCCCAGAAACCCACTGTGTCGGGCGCGGCATGACTATGGGTGGAGACGATGATGATATTCCGGACGGGAATGCCCAGATGCGTCGCCAGGGTGGCGCGCATATCAGCAATGCCATAGGGGCCGCTCTGGTACGCAGCAAAGTAGCCCTGGGAGTCGAGCGCGGCAAAAACCAGGGTGTGTTCCGGCAAATTATCCAGGCTGCGCACCGCGAGGGCGCGCACGAAAAGCGGCTGCAACACACCCGTAGAGAGTCGCACCGGCCCGAAGCCGTAGCCGCCAAGATACACGGGCTGCTGCGGGCTGATATCGGCTTTGGCCGCCCCCACAAACACGAGGTCGCCGGCCTGCGCGAATGCACAATCAGAGCCTACCTGCTGCCCAAACAGCGAGACCACGAACGAGGCAGAGCAGCAGAGCAAGAGCAGCACCAGGCAGCCGCAGCCGGTACGCCAAACATAGCGCCGTCTGCGTCTGGGACGGCGC
>JALYVR010000077.1 GCA_030853145.1 Chloroflexota bacterium
GCCCATGGGTTGGCCCAGTTCCTGGGCGCGGACGACGCGGCGCATGATCTTGCCGGAGCGGGTCTTGGGCAGGCCGGGTACGAACTGAAGCTCATCGGGTACAGCGACGGCGCCCACCTCTTTGCGAACATGCAGCTTCAGTTCCTGGGCCAGCTCATCGGATGCCTCGTAGCCGTTCTTGAGGATCACGAACACTTTGATATGCTCGCCCTTCAGCTCGTCAGGCTTGCCGATGGCCGCAGCTTCCGCTACGGCGGGATGGCTGACCAGGCTGGACTCGACCTCTGCCGAGCCGATGCGGTGGCCACTGACCTTGATGACATCATCGACGCGGCCCTGAATCCAGAAGTAGCCGTCGCTGTCCTCGTGCGCGGCATCGCCGGCGAAGTACACATCCGGAATCGTGTCCCAGTAGGTCTGGTAGCGGGCTGGGTCGCCGTAGATTGTGCGCATCATAGCGGGCCAGGGAAAGCGAACCACCAGGAAGCCTCCCTTCTCGCGTCCGACAGGCTGACCATGCTTGTCCACCACGGCGGCCTCGATTGTGGGGAGCGGGCGCGTGGCGCTGCCAGGCTTGAGCGGCATGATGGGCGTGGGGCTGATCATGATGGCACCGGTCTCCGTCTGCCACCAGGTGTCCACGATCGGCAGTTCGTTGTGGCCGATGGTGCGGCGATACCACATCCAGGCTTCGGGATTGATCGGCTCGCCCACCGAACCGAGCAGGCGCAGGCTCGAAAGATCGTGCTTCGCGGGCCACTGGTCGCCCTGGCGCATCAGGTTGCGGATGGCGGTTGGGGCGGTGTAGAGGGTCGTGACCTTATATTTCTCGACGATGCTCCACCAGCGGTCAGGCGCGGGGTACATCGGTCCGCCCTCGTAGAGGACACCAGTCACCCCGTTCATGAGCGGACCGTAAATGGTGTAGCTGTGGCCCGTCACCCAGCCGACATCGGCGGTACACCAGAAGACATCGCTATCTTTGATGTCGAACACAAATTTGGTGGTGGTATAGACACCTACCGAGTAGCCGCCCTGAACATGCACGACACCCTTGGGCTTACCGGTGCTGCCGCTGGTGTAGAGGATGTAGAGCAGGTCCTCGCTGTCCATCGGCTCGCAAGGCACGACTGTATCTTCGGGTACGTCCTTCAGCAGGTCTTCCAGGTACACATCGCGGCCCTCTTGCATGGGGATGTCCAGGCCCAGGCGCTTCACGACGAGCGTTTTTTCGAGGCTAGGTATCTCGCCCGCAGCCTCATCCACGATCTTCTTGAGTTCGATCAACTTGCCGCCGCGCCGGCCACCGTCGGCGGTAATGATGACCTTACCCTGCCCGTCGTTGATACGGTCGCGCAGCGCATGGGGCGCGAAGCCGGCGAAGACCACCATGTGGACAGCCCCCAGCCGCGCGACGGCTAACACCGCTGCTACCAGTTCGGGGATCAGCGGCAGATAAATACCGACGCGGTCGCCCTTTTTCACCCCCAGGTCTTGCAGAACCTTCGCCATACGATTCGTCATCACATACAGATCTTCATAGGTGACCGTGCGAGTCTCGCCCTCGTCGCCTTCCCAGTGGTATGCTACTTTGGTCCACGTAGGAGTCCCTTGATAGCGGTCCAGGCAGTTGTAAACGGCGTTGAACTTGCCTCCGACGAACCACTTGAAGAAGGGCTTCTCCGTCCATTCAAAAGTCTTCTGCCATGGCTCAAACCAGTGCAGTTCCTTTGCCATGTCTTCCCAGAATTCGAAACGATTGTCCAGCGACCACTGGTAGAACGCTTCGTAGTCATCAAAACCCTTGGACTTCATGTAGGTGGTAATGTTGGCATTGTCTACGAAGTCTTTCGAAGGCGTAAAGAGACGCTTTTCCGAGACAACACGGTCGGTGTTGTCAAAATTGAGGTTGGTACTCATATGCAGACGGTCCTCTACTTTCTAGATACTATATTCCTGAATAACAGTATATACCAAAAGTGGGGATATTTTAAGGGGAGCGTCTCACCGTATTTATTGTCAACCGCAGAGATAACCTGGACTATAAAGGCGCCTGATTATTGTTGGCCGCGACAATACCGCGTAGGGGCGATGGCTTTGGCTCTTCTTGCCCGCCGACAATGCCTCCCCGCGGAGGCCTCCACGGGGAGGCAAGCCACATGCGTTGATATTTCATCGTCTGTTGTGTTGGAACAGGGCACCCGCGAGGGATGCCCCTACATATCTGACCGGGTGGGGTGGGCGTGGCGATAGGGAGACACACCCGTGCTCAGTTCCATAGCCGATCAGGTCATGGGTATGAGAGCGCCGATCGCGGGGTATGAAATGTAGGGGCGATCCCTTGCGGTCGCCCTGTTCCAAGGCCGACACATGATGAAATATCAACGCATGGGTAAGCCATCGCCCCCACGCGGTATCGCCGGGCCATTGTTGCCACTACCTGGCATTTCAGCAATGGATCTGGTATCCTTATTATTGGAACCTATACCCGTGGTTAGTCGTACATATAGTGAGCCTGGCTGTCAAACCTGGCTCTCCTCTCAGCAATGTCGGTGGGAGGAGCTAGTGATTGTCCCTCAAAGGAGAGGATCGCATGAAATCACAACTGGCAAAGGGAAGTATCATGAAGCGTCATGGGCTCCCCAATCTCCGTCTCCTGCGGCAAAGACGTGGCCTGAGCCTTGGGCAACTCGCGGATATGACAGGGCTGCGTCGCGATACCATTGCCCACCTGGAGAACGGGCGCGAGGAACCCCAACCGTATCATGTACGCCTGTTAGCGCGTGTTCTTGAAGTGCCTCAACTTGCTCTGGTGTCTTAAGGCATAATAGAGGAACAATGAGAGGTAGGGGCGTGGTTTACAAGCCCACAACGTCTATTATAGCAGGAGATCAGTCGGCATCCAGCCGACCCCGCCGGTCGCATAGGCCCAGGCGGGGCGCAATTATCATCATCATGATCCTCATCCTGTTCGCTTCGTGTAACGTCAACACGAACCCTGCGCCTGTTACCTGGAAGATCGTTCACAGCGTGAATCCTGGACTGGCGCAAAACAGCCTGAATGCGGTGGCGGCTACCTCTAGCAACGATGCCTGGGCAGTTGGCTCTTTTTCAACAAGCCATTTTGATATTCAGGGGTCAAAAGTCCTGATCGAACATTGGAATGGCTCTGCGTGGAGCGTTTTCAACAGCCCCGCTACCCCATTGGGAGATGGTGTTCTCAATGGCGTCGTAGCTATTTCGCCCACGAATGCCTGGGCCGTTGGCTATGCTTTTAGTGAGAGCAGTAACAGCGAGCAGCACCCCTTGATCGAACACTGGAATGGCGCCTCCTGGGCCATTGTTGCGAGTCCCACCTCTGGCGCTGGAGGTCAGCTTTCCGCAATCACTGCTTTGTCTGCCACGGACATCTGGGCGGTAGGCTATAGGGGTACCCTGGGGCATACGCTCATCGAGCATTGGAATGGCAACGTATGGGCAGTGGTACAGGGTCCGAATCCTGGCAGAGGGCAAAATTTTCTCACCGGGCTAGCCGCCATCTCGTCGAACGACGTGTGGGCTGTTGGGACTTTTTCTAACGGGATAAGCAGCATTGCAGAGGGCCAGGAGCTGATTATTCACTGGAACGGTACCTCCTGGTCGGTCGTTCAAAGCGCAAGTCCTGGATTGCCTGGAAACTCCCTGTCCTCCATCGTTGCTGTCTCAGCGAATGACGTTTGGGCGGTTGGTAGTAGCGATCAGGGAAAAAGGACACTGCTTACGCACTGGAATGGCACTTCCTGGGGTTCTGTTGAGGGGCCGAACCCTGGCACAGCAAACAATTCTCTGAGTGCCGTAGTGGACCTCTCAGCTCACGATGTCTGGGTCGTTGGCTCTTCGAGCAGCGTCTTTGTGGGCCAGCAAGCCCACCCTTTGATCGCGCACTGGGATGGCACGTCCTGGAGCACGTTCGTAAGCCCAACAATTGGTGCCAGCAATACAACTCTGAATGGAGTCGGGCCAGTGCCGCATTCCACGAACATCTGGGCTGTGGGAACTGGAGCTACTTATACGACCTCGGTCAGCGTCTCTTCTCCCAATGCAACTGGAGGCACATCAAACGAGATACCTGTGACTGCTCAAACACTCATCGAAACCTGTTGTTCTTAAGCTAGCAGCTTCGTTGATCTTTATTCGGCCGGATGAGGGGCGCTCCCCCTATGAGGGACGATCTTCCTTTCCGCGTAGGGATTCGGCTTGCCGCATCCGTGGGGGCGGCTCCTGGGCTTGGAACGCCTCCTCCCTGGCCGCGCAAGCGAGGCCCCCACGGATGCGGCAAGCCGAATCCCTACGCGGGAGAGCTTCATATGACGGGGTCAACGTGTAGTGGCGCCCCTCGCGGGCGCCATGTTCCCCGGCGGCGCCATCTCTTCGCCTATCACATGTGCTAGTCCTCTGGGTCCCTTGACTTTCCTCCCTCGCATCTTTTATAATCATTATTAATCAGTCAGTCAATTAAACCGTACTCATCTGTACTAGAAATGGTGTGCATAGACGCATGGCCCGAACGCCGAAGATTGTAGAAGATCGTCGCGAGCAGATCATTGATGCCGCCCTGCGCATCTTTTCCCAGAAGGGCTTTCTCAAAGCCACCAACAAGGACATCGCGCGCGCGGCCGGCATTACGCCTGGCCTGATCTACTATTACTTTGATAGTAAGGAGGCGCTCTTGCAGGCCATTCTTGAGACCCGGTCGCCGCTGACGGTCCTGACCACGCTGCCGCCGCAGGTGTTGGCATTGCCGCCGGAGATGTTCTTCCGTTTCCTGATACCGCGCGCGCTGGGTATCATTGAGGGCGAAAACTTTATCGGCTTGTTTCGGGTACTCCTCCCGGAGATGATTTATCACCCGGAAATGGCAGCTATCCCTCGCGGCATCATCGACCATGTAATTGAGATCCTGAGTGGCTACCTTAGCGCTAAGATCGAGGCGGGCGAGCTTCGCTCTGTTGATGCGGCTCTCGCTGCCCAGACGTTCCTGGGTTGCGTTATAGGCTTCGTGCTGCGCCGCCAGATATTGCGCGATCCCTCTGTGCTGGCATACTCGCACGAGGAGATTGCCAATGTGATTATCGATACCGTGTTCCAGGGTCTCATCCCACGCTGACGCTCTTTTTTTAGCATTCGTTAATTGGCTGGTTAATCAATAAAATGAGAGGAGACAACAGATGTCAGAGGCTATCTCTGGGACTCGCGAGGAACAGCAGCCCCCTCCGGTCGCTGTCAGCGAGCCTGTCGTGGTGATCGAGCAGCTTGTCAAGCGCTTTGGCAAGCTGCTCGTGATCGATGACTTGAGTATGAGCATGGATGCCGGCGAGACCTTCGGGCTGATCGGTCCGAATGGCTCTGGCAAGACGACGCTGATCCGCATGCTGGTGGGCCTGGTGCGCCCCACTGGCGGCAGCATCCGCGTTCTGGGTCAGCGTATGCCCAGCGCGAAAGTGGCAACATCTCTGGGATACATGACCCAGCTAAGCGCGCTCTACCTTGATCTGACGGCGCGGGAGAATATGCAGTTCTTCTGCGCTATCTACGGTCTGACCGGCAAGGAGCAGGCACGGAGTATTCAGGAGATGCTGGAGCGCGTGGACCTCGCGGACCGCGCGCGCGATATCGTGGGCACCTTCAGCGGCGGCATGCGCCAGCGCCTCTCGCTGGCCTGTGCCCTGGTTCACCGCCCGCGCCTGGCGCTGCTCGATGAGCCGACCGTGGGCGTTGACCCCGAACTGCGCCGCTCGTTCTGGGACTACTTCGCCAGTTTGAACAGGGAGGGTACGACGATCATTGTGTCCACCCATCACCTCGACGAGGCCAGCCATTGCACGCGCCTGGGACTGTTGCGCGCGGGCAAGTTGCTGGCGCAGGGCAGCCCGGCTGAACTCCTGCGCCAGGCGGGCACAGGCGACATGGAAGAGGCCTTTCTGCATTTCGCCAGCCGCTGGGAGGTACAATCATGAGCTTCTCACGGATTATGGCCCTCGCCAGGCGCATCATTCGCCAGGTCCTGCGCGATAAACGCTCGCTCGCCCTGGTCTTCCTGGTACCCCTGCTGGTCATGACGCTGCTCTCGCTGGTGCTCTCCAATACCAGCAGCGTGCGTACCCTGGCGCTGGTGCGCCCCACGGGACCTGGCAGCCAGAACGTCAACACGCTGATCGATACCTTGCTACCGGGCAAAGATAAGCTGAAGACCATCGATATCCAGGCCAGCCAGGTTGACAGCACGCTCAATAGCGGCGCTGCCGACGCGGCGCTGGTCTTCCCGCCCGACTTCGCGCAGCAGGTGGCCCAGGGTCAGCATCCCGTAGTGCGCGTTGTGCTGGAAGGCTCCGATCCGACCGTTGCCAGCCCCATGAAGGATCTCGCCGAGGGCCTGGCGCGCCAGCTCGGAGTGGCTCTGGCTGTGGCGCGCACGCAGCAGGGTTCCGGCGAGCCGGGCGGCATCCCCGGCGTCGGTGGAGCGCTGCCGTTTAGCGTAGACGCCGCCCAATACCTGCACGGCGGACCCGACTATACCTTTAATGACTCGATTGCGCCGGTCTTCATCGGCATCTTCTCGTTCTTCTTTGTGTTCCTGCTGACCTCGGTGGCGTTCCTGCGCGAGCGCTCGCAGGGTACTATAGAGCGGGTGATGGTCTCGCCTTTGAAGCGCAGCGAACTGGTTGTGGGCTACGTCTGCGGCTTCACGCTCTTCGCGCTCGTGCAGTCTTTGCTGGTGCTGCTCTTTGTGGTGTTCGTGTTGCGTGTGCATTACAGCGGCAACCTGGCGCTGGTCTTCCTGGTCTCGGCCCTGCTGACGATCGGTAGCGTCAACCTGGGCATCTTCCTCTCGACCTTTGCGCAGAATGAGTTTCAGATTATCCAGTTTATCCCCCTGATCTTCGGAGTGCAGATATTCCTGTCGGGGATCTTCTGGCCCATCGCGCAATTGCCCACCTTCCTGCGCCCCATCTCCTATATTCTGCCCCTGACCTACGCCAACGATGCCCTGCGCGGCGTCATGTTGAAGGGCAGCGACTTCGGCCAGATCTCCGGCCAACTGGCTGCGCTGCTTATCTTCGCTCTGGTCATGATTGTCCTCAGCGCGCTGACGATGCGCCGCCAGGTCGCGTGATCGTGACAGTATGCAAAAAGAGGGTGGATAGAGGATAAGCCACGGCTTATCCTCTATCCACCCTCTTTTTACACATGCCTTACGCTGTGACGGTGCTTACCTGCTTATTGAAGTTCTTGAAGAACTGGTCGATGGCGCTCTTTACCGCGCCCTTGATGATAAACTCCGGTGTTGCCGCGATCTTGCCAGCCAGTTCGGCGTGGGCTGTGTAGTTCATGGCTGTTGCCGCTGCCTCTTCCACGAGATCGATAGTGCAGGCCGCCTTGACGGAACCAAGCGAGCTGGTCGGCTCAGCGATGAGCACGACACGCGAGGGCGCCACGACCTCGCCGGTGCGCAGGTAGGCGGTGTACGGGCCTTTGAAACCTGGTATGCTGGGCGCGATTACCAGCTTTAGCTCGCGACCGCTGGGGAAATCTACAAACTCGGCTTGCTCGCAGCCGGGGATACAGTTCTTGAGCACTTCGGGGTTCAGTAATGCATCAAATACGCGCTGCAGCGCGGCATTTACCTTCTGAGTACCTGTAATATCCATTGCTACTTCAACCTTCCTTGCTATTCATGACCGTGTAGGGATGCGAATGTCGGCGCATTTCGTGTACGGGCGCCGCTGGCCTGCGCTCTCCCTTGCGGTAACGAAGATCATTATAGCGCTAGACATTGCAGAGTCTCAATATATCGGGCAGGAAGTACTATCGCTCTGGGACATGTCATGTGGCAGGAGAGAGATAACCGGTTACGCGTAGAGATGCAATAAGCCAGCATTGATTCCAACAAATCCGCCACCCGAATAGCATTATTTGCCGTAGTGACCCGATTTATCGTGTCGGACGCGATAAATCGGGTCACTACGAAATTTGCCAGACGATCACTGTGTTGTCTGTTGAGGCAGATGCCAGCCTCTGTGCGCCCCAGGCCACGGCGGTGACCGCGCCCCCGTGCCCGTTATACACGGTTCTGGCGTTGCTCTGCACATCCCATACGCGCACTTTGTGGTCGGCCGAGGCGCTGGCCAGGCGACCGGTGTTGGTTGGCTCCCAGGCCAGGCCATTGACGGCTCCATCGTGTGGCAGGTGATGCACTACGTGGCCCGTGTCGGTCTCCCACACGCGCGCGACGTTGTCTGCTCCCCCGGAGGCCAGCATGCTGCCATCGGGCGACCAGGCGACCGTGAGGGCCGCGCCCACGTGTCTGTGGTACACGCGGGTGCTGTGCGGTACTTGCAGGTTAATTACCGAAACGCTGCCGTTGTCCAGTGCTATTGCCAAAGAACGGCCATCGGGGGAGAACGCTACGGCGTGAATGCTGAACCGGGACACACTTTTCGTCACTTTGCCGTTCAATAGCAGATCATACGTGCCATCACCTAGCGTGCCAACTAGCAGACCACTGCCCGGAGGATTCCAGCTAATGGCGCTGACGCTCGCGCCCATGCTGAGGAAGTGGTCTTGTTCCATCCCCGCGGTATTCCAGACCTGCACCGTTTGATCCTCGCCGCCAGAGGCCAGCAGGTTGCCGTCAGGACGCCAGGCCACCGCCAGGATAGCAGCGTTCTGTCCCGCGTAGGTGCTTGTCGTATCGGGGCCAGACCAGAGACGCGCCGTCTTATCGCGCGAGCCGGATACCAGCCGTGTACCATCGGGCGACCAGGCGATGCTGGTGACGGCATCGCTGTGCCCGCGCAGGACATAGAGCGCGTGCGCGGGTGTACTGTTGCGCAGGTAAAAGTAGATGCCTGTGCCACCTCCAACAGTGAGCAGGGCCGCGCTGCTGAGCATCCATCCCAGCGCCGTGCGCCGGCTCGTCCGCGGTCCGCCCGGCGTGATCGCCTGGGGCCGGGAAAGGGGCGTCTGCATTGTGGGCATCGGCATGTGCGCGGGCGCATAGCCTCCCTGAGTGGGTGCCAGCCCTGGAGCGGTCGGGAAGACCGCCGGTGGGGTGAATGTCTCCTGGGGCTGGAAAGCCATTGGGGGCGGCACAGACGCAGATGATGTGATCTGTGACTGGATCGTTGGCGTATTATGCGGTGCCAGGCGATCACTGCTGCTTGAAAGCATGGTCGAAGCCTGAGCAGAGCCTGGCTGCGCGTATTCGTTCGGTCTGAGTATGGGCAGGGAGAACTGCGGGAAGAGGCTGGGCGAGACCGGGTGCATGTTCTGATCAAAGTCACCGGCAAAGGCTGCTACGGACAGGTAACGATCCGCTGGATTTTTGGCGAGCGCGTGGTTCAGTACGCTTTCGATCCTCGCTGGCACTGTGGGATTGAACATGCGGACCGGCGGCGGTTCCTTGCTCAGGTGCTGGTGCATCAGGTGCATAGCATCGCCCTCGAAGGGTGCGCGACCGGCGAGCAGCAGGTAGATCATCACTGCCAGGGCGTACTGATCGCTTTGAGGCCCACCCAGGCCCTCGAATTGTTCCGGGGCCATGTAGATCGGCGTGCCGAAGACCTGGCTGTTGGAGGTGTGCGCGGAAAAGAATTTTGCCAGTCCGAAATCGGAGAGCAGCAAGTGTACACTATGATCTGCGCCGATGCGCAGCAAGAAATTCGCGGGCTTGATGTCGCGGTGAATGATGCCATGCTCATGGGCATATTGCAGCGCCGAGGCCGCCTGGCGCAGGTACGTACCCGCCTCCTCCAGGTTCATAGGCCATTCCGTGGGCAGTCCCGCCGGCAGTGCCGGCGCTGCGGCGAGCGACTGCCCGCTGACCGCCCCTGTGCGCTGGCGTATCCAGTCCCACAGAGAGCCTTCCGAGCGATACTGCATCACCATGTAGGCGCGCTGTCCGCTCTCCGTCAACTCCTCGCCATAGCGATAGAGCGGGAGGATATGCAGGTGGTCCAGGCTGGCGACGGCGCGCGCCTCCTGTTTGAAGCGCTCAGCCGCCAGGCTCGCGGTCCCTATATCGGGGTAGTCCGCGTCATCGGTGCGCACAATTTTCAACGCTACTTGCTGGCCGATAACTGGATCCTCCGCCAGATAGACCGCGCCCATGCCGCCGCTTCCCAGGAAGCGTGTGATCTTATACCCCCCGAGGAATGTGCCAATGAGTGTGTCCACGAGTCCCCTCTCTCTTGCTGTGCAGCGTGTATTGATGCGATGGTATCAGGCGTTGCGCGCCGCCGAAGACCCCTGATTCCATGATAGCACGGGGGGTTTATGTGTGTCTATCTCAAACGCGCCAAAAAAGCCCTGCGGGCCGTATCTTGAGGATATCTGGAGGTTTTATGTTGATAGATGGAAATGGAGGGACGATCCCTGTTGGTCGTCCCTCCATTTATTTTCCTGTATAGGGTAGCCTAACGACCAGAATTGATTGCTGCCGCTAGGAGAAGTCCCAGGACCAGGCCAAGGACGCAACCAAGCAGGATAAGAATGCCGATAGGAATAAGCACCGCTCCTGTGGCTCTTCCTCCGCTCAGGCGATGCGCCGCCATGACCGAGAAGATATTCAGCACGATGTCATAGATTCCCACTGCGAAGATGACAAGCAGTCCCACGATGGGCACTGATCCAAGCACGCCACTCAAAATGCCTAGCGGCACCGCGAACAGCAGGTAGGTATAGATCTGGGTCACGAAACGGCCCTGTCCCCCGAACGCCTTCGCGATCATAAAGATGAGCCCGTTCCAGATGAAGAGGAAGATGGGGACGGTCACGATGGCCCCTAAAGAGGTACCCAGAGTCAACGCCTGTAGGGTGGAGGACGGCAGAGCCGTAGTCCCTGTACCGTACCTGTTGGGATTGATGATCGAGCCCACATATCCGAGCACGCCGGCAATGATGGCGTAAATCAGGATCTGTACCCAGACAATGCCCCAGTCTGCTTTGCCCATCTCCTCCGCGAAGGTCCGGGGCGAAGGTTTGGTTACGGCTTTGAGGTATTGACGTGGCAATCCCGCCAGCGCCTGGCCCAGAGGCAGAGGAGCCGAGGCCGGAGCGGCATAGCCATAGTTTGGCTGGTAACCGCTGCCCGCTGGTGGCGGGGTCCCATACGGATCTTGCGGGGGTGCTGTATATGGGTTCTGTGGAGGCGCTGTATATGGATTCTGCGGTGGCGCCCCATACGGATTCTGCGGTGGCTCGTATGGATTCGGTCCGCTTCCAGGTTGTGGCCCCTGGTTTGGGTCCCAGGACATACTAAGTCTCCTTTTCGCTGTGTACTATTACTATCAAATGGATGAGTTCAGAGTGGGTATGCGCGCGGTTGATACCCCGCCTATCATAACATAACGTATATAGAGTGTCTATCTAAAATTGGGAGCCGGGCAGGGTTATTGAAAAGTCGCTTGCTCTTCGTAGCTGCGCGATTTATCGCGCGCGGTGAGCCGGTCGGTCTGGTTGCTACGCGCGATAAATCGCGCAGCTACGAAGAAAGGCTCATTTCGTGTAGGGACGCTGGCGTTGGTTTGCGGCTAACTTGCGGTCGCCTCTTCTGGTCTCGTATAATGGCGTGAGACGTTACATAAGTATATTCCGCTCAGTTGCAAAGAATCGAAACAAAGGAGTTTCGGGTTGCCCGCGGCGCAACAGGAGAACGCGCAGGAAGAGACCATCCGCGCGCCTGGTCTTCCTGGGCATCGTCTTGCCTGCTCAGTACCCCCCGACTCCTTGTGGTTCCTTTGGCGGCGCGCCCGGCTTTCGGTTGTAAACAAGAGGATCAAACATACCAAGGAGAGCAGCATGTCTGATAACGATTTCATGCCTATTCAGAATTTCGATTACCTGGAGTTCTATGTTGGTAATGCGAAACAGGCAGCATACTATTTTAGTCATGCCTGGGGTTTTACACCCATCGCCTACGCGGGCCTGGAGACAGGGCTGCGTGATCGTAGCAGCTTTGTTCTGGAGCAGGGCAATGTGCGCTTTGTGATTACCTCGTCGCTTGAACCGGAGGGTGAGATAGCCGAGCATGTGAAACTGCACGGCGATGGCGTGAAGGACGTGGCGTTTCGAGTTGAGGACGCCGAGCGAGCCTATCGCGAGGCCACCAGCCGAGGAGCGCGCGGCGTGCGTGAGCCAGCAACGTTCAAGGACGAGCATGGCGAGGTCAAACTGGCCACCATCGCGACCTACGGCGAAACCCTGCATACCTTCGTTGAGCGTCAGGCTTATAAGGGCGCCTTCCTGCCCGGCTATCGTCAGATGGAGACACAGGTTCCCCGTCGCGCGCGCCCCGCTGGCCTGGCCTCCATTGACCACGTTGTTGGCAACGTCGAACTGGGCAAGATGAACG
>JALYVR010000669.1 GCA_030853145.1 Chloroflexota bacterium
CGGCGTCTGGCTATCTATAGAAGCGGTTGCAGCTTTGTGTGATGTACTGATTTACTCCAGGTCGCGTTCGACTTCGACATGGACCGGGCCTTTCAGGACAGAGGCCGGACCATAAGCGGGGGGGTCCCATTCAAATGAGATTCGCTGGCGCTTGATAGGCACCTCGGCCTGTAGTTTATCCCAGCGATCCTCGCGAGTCATAGTGATCTCTACATGCTGTTCATCGACATCCAGGCGATTCGAGATCACCTTCAGCAGATCGGATTTAATCTGCTCCAGTAATTCTGGATTCACCTTGATGCGGTCATGGACAAGCACCACCTTCAGGCGTTCCTTGGCCAGTTCGCCTGGTTTCGGCTTCTTACGATTGGTCATAAACTCGAACACACCCATAATTCACGCCTCCTTATTCAGGACGGCCAGGACCGTTCCCGCTTCCCAGCTACTACAGGCCCGAACCCCATTAAGCGGCGCAAACGTTCCATAAGCGTCGGAGCGTCTCCTATCTCATCAAGGGGCACCTCTTCGCCCATAATGCGCTGGGCGGCATTCAAGAATGCACGCCCGGCACGGGAGCGTTTCTCATAGACGACCGGTTCTCCCTTGTTTGTCGCTACGATGATCAACTCATCTTCGGGCACAATGCCCAGTAGATCGATACCCAACACTTCCAGCACATCCGCTACGTCCATCATATCGCCGCGCTTGACCATCTCTGGGCGCAAACGGTTCAAGATCAGGCGCGGCTCCGGTTTGCCTGCGGCTTCGACCAGTCCAATAATACGGTCTGCATCGCGTACCGAGGCCATCTCTGGGTTTGTCACAATCACGATCTCATCGGCACCGACGATAGCGTTGCGGAAGCCCTGCTCGATACCGGCGGGGGAGTCGATCACCACAAACTCGAACTCCTGGCGCAACTGCTGGCAGAGCTGGATCATCTGCACACTATTGATAGCATTTTTATCGCGTGTCTGGGCCGCGGGCAGCAGGTAGAGTTCGGGCAGGCGTTTATCCTTAATCAGAGCCTGTCGCAAGCGGCACTGGCCTTCTACCACATCCACAAGATCATAGACAATGCGATTCTCCAGGCCTAACACCGCATCAAGGTTGCGCAGACCAATATCCGAGTCCACCACCGCAACCTTTTTCCCCTGCATAGCAAGAGCCGTACCCAGATTAGCTGTTGTTGTCGTCTTCCCAACTCCACCCTTCCCCGATGTAATCGTTATCACCCGGCTATCCATGCTCGCGCTCCATAAGCAACTGTTCAGACCTTCTGTTCGTAGAATATGCTCTTTCCAGATCTAGATAGTATAAAATAGGGATGTTATTTTCGTGGCGGGCGGCCATTCAGCCACGTCTCAACGACGATTTGTCCCTGCCTGATCGACGCCACCTCTGGCCGTGGCTGCACCTCTAGTCCCTCTGGTGGGCGCGAGAGCAGGTGTGCGATGCGTAACTGCACCGGCGACAGCAGCAGTGAGCAGACCAGAGCCCCTTCGTTATCGGGGTAACCGGCATGCACCATCCCACGCAGCACGCCCCAGACCAGCACATCGCCGCCGGCGACGACCTCCGCGCCTGGGTTGACATCGCCGAGAACGACGATATTGCTATGGTGGTGAATAGCCTGGCCTGAGCGCACTGTGCGCCGCAAGAAGAGCGTATCATCGGCTTCGCGCGGGTCACGCTGAGCGGCCTGGCCAAAGTCAACCGTCAGGGACGGGGAAGCTGGCCTATCAAGCGCAGGGAGCGATCCCGTGCTCGCCTCTTTACGCTTCTCCATCGCTTGCTCTAACGGCATAATCGACATCCGATAGTGGGACAGCAAACTTTCGAGTTGCGTCCGTTCGCTCACACGCAACGCCCGCTGCCTGCTATCAACTGTTAGCGCGGCCCCCCGGAAGAAGTCCGGCGCCTCTGCCAGTCGTTCGGAGAGCGCTTTCAATAAATCACCAAAAGGGGTCTCCGGCTCCAGAGTTAAAAGCAGGCCATGACGCGTGCCTTTAATTGCGATCTGCCCCTGCACAGACTGCTTCTCCTCTCTTTCCTGCCTGCTTTGCCTTTCAGGTGTATGCTTAGCTGCACCATCCTCCACACCCATTCAAAGCCCATCCCTCTACTCACAAGCAGGTTTTTGAAGCAATGCTCCTACTCTTGCTGCGTAAAAACACAACATCTCAAGGCTAAGTATAAGCGCCCGGCCCTTAAAACGCAATAGGTCCGGGTTCAGAGTTGAGTAGAGAAGGTTTCAGCTTGCAGATATGCGCGTGAATTCGTACAATAGGCCTGAAGTACTTTTGGAACGGAGGGTAGCAATTATGGCCAATTTTATGAACTTTCCAACAGCGCGCGAGCATGTCTTAACCTGTGGCAACACCGTCATCGGCGTCATTCCCGCTATCTGCCTGGTTTCGCATTTTCAGGTTGGCTCCTGGCAGGTACTCTACCGGCCGGTCGCGACGGGCAATGTGAAGCGCTGGGGTCTGCCACTGATGATCCCCAATTTCTCGCGCCTCAAGGACGGCATCTTTAAAGACAAGGGCACGAACCTGCCCATTCACGGCTTTGGGCGCACACTACCCTGGACGGTCACCGCGCAGGATGAGGCCTCTCTCACCATGCAGTTGACCAGCAGCGAGGCGACCCGGCCCGCATATCCCTACGAGTTCACCTGGACGGCGCGCATTGTCGCAAGTGAGCAGACGCTCACGTACACCCTGACGATGGCGAACGATGGCGACGAGGAGATGCCGATCGCGCCTGGTTTCCATCCCTATTTTACGCTGGCCCAGCAAGATAAGCCGCGCATGACCGCCGATGGCCCGCCGGGATTCGTCGTCGGCGCCTTCGATTGGGATCACAGCCCGCCGGATAAGCCTTATCCCTTCCCCCATCGCGTCACCATCCAGGTTCCCAACGGCGGCACACTGACCATCGCCGAGCTAGCGCAGGACTGCAGATATGCGCTGGCGAACATGCAGCTCTGGTCGGAGCCAGCCAGCCGGCCCGATCATGACTTCGTCTGCTTCGAGCCAACCGTTGGCAGCGAAGACGCCCTCAATCGTCCCGCCGACCGGCTCACGATCGCGCCACACAGTTCGCAGCAGATCATCCTGCAACTGACGACCCGACCATAAGAGGCTGAGCCAGAGTGCAGGACTATTGAAAAGTCGTGCATGCGGTGCTCCGTCGAGCGTGCCCCGGATCGCGTAGGGGCGCCGTTGACAACCCCGCATGCCTCACCCAGGACAAGCCCATTTGGTCCCCTATGAACCGATAGGGAGG
>JALYVR010000078.1 GCA_030853145.1 Chloroflexota bacterium
CACCCATTCAGACGCTGCTCTGTCTCTAGTGGCATGTTGCCAGCATCCCGTTTCAATTCCGCGTTCGGACTCCCACCCATTCAGACCGCGCTGTTCTAGTATAGCACCAGAAGCTGGATGAAAGCAATGTTTGCGAGAGGCTCTTCCTTTTGGTTGCTGCTGGTCCCATTTTCGCTATCCTTTTATGAGGTTCTCTTCCAATCGTAGCAGGTGGCAGGCCGAGTCAGGCGGTTGCGAGAGGCTATGCGTGAGATCACCGCCGCACCTACCTCTCGCGAATGGACTGTTGTCAGACGATATACAACACATCCTCGACCGGCGGCTCACTGCCTACGGTTTCGACCTTTTCTATACAGTTCGCACAGAGGGGGTAAAAACGTATGCTATCCTGCTTCTCTTCCAGGTGCTTTGCCAGTTTGGCTTTTAGTTGCACCAGCTCCTTCCTGGAAAGAAAACACTCGAAGAGGGAGTATTGTGTCCATGTCCCAAAGCCGGAGAGAATTTTGTGAACCTTCGTGCGTCTCCGATCATCGGGTATGTCATACGCAATAACGTAAAATGTGTTCTGGCTGGATGATGTCGGCTTCATTGCACAGACCACCTATTCTATCTGGTGATGAAAGGCGGATATGTCTCGATCTCACCCGTCAGATATTTGGCCACCAATCGGGCCTGCATCTCGATACAGCGCCGATATTTGATCCTGGTGCCAAAAATAGGATGCGTAATTTCCTCGTTCAGTCGCTCCTCAAAGCGTGTGAGGAAAAGCTTGCGCGGCTCCTTTTTCAAACGATAGGCGCCCAGTTCAACCTGGAAGTCTCCTTTGGCAAGCATCCTATTATTGAGCAGCGTCAACACTACTGAATCAACGATGAGCGGCCTGAATTCTTCCATCAAGTCAAGTGCGAGGGCCGGGCGTCCGTAGGTGGAACTATGCAGAAAACCGACAAACTGGTCGAAGCCGACGATTTGTACGGCGCTGGCAACCTGGGTACTCAACAAAGCATAGCCATAACTGAGCAGAGCATTGACCGCGTCGGTGGGCGGACGTTTGATCCTGCCGGCGAAAGGCCATTGTTCCTGGTCGGTCAACATCTGACCAAAACAACGGAAGTAGCCTGCGCTGCCTGAGCCTTCCAGACCAAGAATGCTTTCGAGCGGTGTTCCTTCGATGCCCATATCGCCGCTGACAAGCCGCGCAGGTTCCAGCGTTACTACCATCGAAAGCGCGGTTAACTGGCGAATGTTGTTGCCGATCAAAGCGATGCTCTGGTCAAAGGCGGGATCGGCCTGGCGGCGATGATAACGCTGCAACATGGTACGCTGGTTGGAGAGCTTGCCGATGACGAATCTCCTGGCCAATTCGCAACGCTTCGGTACATCATTATGAGCGCGATGTTGGGCCAGGCGCAGCAGCGAGTTCTTCGAGAGACCAGGGGTGAGGCGCCCCTTGAAACGCCCAATCCCGTCCAGAAAGTGAATCTCGATGTTCTTTTCCAGCAACATCTGTAGAGCCGAGGCCGTCAGCGTCACGTCGCCCATGACGATCACATCATCCACCTTGTGCAGAGGTATTCTCCGCTTGCTCGTCGGAACCAGTATAGTGCCCCCTTCACCGCGCTGCTCAGGAATCTGGACCAGCAGGCAATCTTCGGTGTCGCGCCGCACCAGGGCATGATTTTCAGTCAGGTAAAGCGTTGGCAAGAGAACCTCCTTTGTTGCTGCTCAATAACTTCACTTCATCCGGTAAACAGAGCGAGATCAGGCTACAATCACGACAGCGCGCAGCCTGTTTGCCATCAAGCGGCAGAGGAGGCGTATTATGCAGCGCGACCTGAAAGGCAAGGTCAATAGTTGCTCGCGTTTTAGCACGCAGGGCGGGCGTAAAGGCTACCTGAACGCGCTTACGGGAACCATAATAAAAGATGTAGCCATAGGGAATGAGAACTTGCTCGGGTAAACGTTCCTCCAGACACAGTGCCTGCGCGCACAATTGAATGTGATCGTTGAGCCATTTCCCTTCTTTCCCATGCTTGTATTCGACCGGCACAAAAATACCATTCTCCTCTTCTACCACATCGGCAAAGCCGGACAGGCGCAACACCTCGCTATACAGGTACAGGTGAGTAATCTCTTGTTCGCTCTCGACGCTGCGCTGTCCAGGCTGATCGGCGCGCTCGTGTAGCAGTGAGCCAGAAAGCACAAATTCGTTTTCCAGCATATCCCCCTCCACAAACTCATAATAGAAACGCCGTGGGCAATACTCAATAGCATTCAGATATGAGAGCGGAATCGTCTCCGGCTCAGCGTACTGACTCATGTTTGCGCCTCCATTGCTGGGTTTGTGGTAGCTTGATCTATGGATGCAGGCGGCGGGATGCTTATGCAGCGGGCCTGGCCCATGCCCATAGTCGTTTTGTAGCCTACGCCGCTAAAGAGCGCGAAGCGCGCTAGGGGCGTAAGCCAGGATGCCTCTGAAGCTGCGGGATTCCCTTTCACCTCGTACGTTATCTCGCCCTGGAAGCCGATCTGCCCGAACTTACTAAATGGCAGGTGCGAGGTATGCAAGGTATAGCGCGAGACGATCACATGTTCCTCGCACCACGCGGCGAGGTCGCGGATAGTAAGTCCCTGCGCAGCGAGGCGCAGATCGGTGGGTGCGAAAGCTTCCCACTGGTGCGCCAGGCTTTCAAAGACCAGTGCCGGTTCTGGGAAGAGCTTGAACAACTTACCCCAGGCCTGTTGCCCCCGGCTGAAGGTCGTCGGCGTAGCAAACTCGAACTGGTACTGTTTTTGCGGCTTACGAGCAGCTTGCAAGTCCGCGCACGAGGTATACCCGACCCATGTCTGGGTGTTATCGTGTTCCGGTACGCACAGCAGGCGGCTGATTTCGAAGCGTGTATTGCCTATGCGCACAAACAGGTCACGCGGATGAGCTATCAAGTAGCGGGCAAACGGGCCAAAAACGCTAGCATCAAGCATAGTAATCCGCAACCAGTATACCTGGCCCGGCTTCACCAGCACCTCCTCGCGTTTCATGACCACCTCCTCTAGCCGTGTCGGAGTAAGATGATTGAAGCCCTGCAGCAGGCCAAGCGTATAGGGGCGACGCTGGTTGGGCGTGTGCAGCCAATCAGCCAGCGCCGCATCACTCTGCCGCACGATGTCCAGAAACGCCGCCTGCACCTGGTGGCCCGCGCCCGGCTGCACCATACCCTCCTCTTTCGGATGCAGCCGCAGCAGCATGGAAAAGAGTTCGCCGCGCTTGTTCTGTTCGATATCTACTGATGAAGATAGTGTCTGTGCCACAGGAGGGCTTCCTTTCTTCAATAAATCAGGGGATGATCATCCTCTGACTGTGCTTTCTGTTCATCCATCTTGCGATAAATGAACAGCACTTCTGCCCAGGCCAACAAAGCTAGCGTCCCCAACACGGCATCGTAGGTACCGATGTACCCATCAGCGAACGTAACTGAGAGCTGGTAGCATTGAATCTGTCCCTGACGGCGCAGATTCCACAACTGGCTCGCCGTGCGGCTGCCCTCACGGGCCAGAAAAGCCGGGATGTAGCGCTCTTGAAACATCGTTCTGACCTGGTCATCAAGAGCGCGGCTGCTATTCCGTCCCACCACTTCCAGGCCATACAGCGCCGTTGGTACATATTCGCGAGAACGATAGACGAACTGCTCTTCCCAGGCCAGTTTTTGGTAGCCGCTGGCATCGAGTTTCAGGCCGATTTGCAGGCGTTCCTCTGGCTTGCGGTGTGCCGTGAGATCGCAGAAGACCAGGGCTTCTCCGGCTCTCTCCGGCAGCGGCAGACCAGTTTGCTTCTGCCAGTCCTGGCGCGTCTTGAAAAAGTGCGCCCGGTAGTTCTTCGCGATATGCAGCGCCTCGTATACCGTCGTGGGCGCGCTGGAAAGTAATCCGTTTGCATCGCTGACCAGGGCCAATGGTGGCTGAAAGGACTCACGGAAGCTGAAACGCGCTTTCTCCGTAAAGTACTCACGCAGGTCCTTTTGCAGCCAGTCGAAAGCAGCGTACATGTTTTTCCAACGTGTGCCTTTGTCCTGCTGAGCCTCAAGCCGTTGCTGGCACTGTTTCAAACAATCGGTGGGATCGGCGGGAAAGGTATCCATGCGACTATAGTAGCGATCTCGTTCTGTATAGTCATGGATCATCCGGCGCATTTGCTTGTATGTAAATGTTGCTGCCGGGGCGAACAGGTCTTTTACCCCGTTATAAAGCTGTTCGATGTCGGGTTTACCGGCCTCGGATTCCATTCTCTCCAGCCGGTAGATTGGCAGGAACGCTTCCGCTATCGCGCCACTCTGTATGTATGCATAGAGGATGTGGCGGGCTGGCATGGCCTCACCGACAAGCTCACGAAACTGTGTGCGGTGCATACGCTGCCCAGCGAATGGCTTCAGCGCCTCGTAGCACTGCTGGTTCACTACGGCAAGCACGCGACCTGGAATGTGCTTGATTTGCTTGCTCAGGACTCTTCCCGCTCTTCCCAGGCGCTGGATCAACTCGTCGCTGGAGCGGGCATCGAGCAGCAAGAAATCAATATTCTGGCGCGGCTTATCCGGGCGGTCAAAGTTATAGCCGATATCAACTGTAGGCGTCGCCAGAATGAGCCGTTTGTGCCGCGCCTCCTCGCGCCCTGTGTGAGTTTCAGCGCCCGTCAGGCGCCCCATCTCGCCTGGCGATATGCTGCTTCTCAGCATATCGTAGACCTGGTTGATACGCCATAACGCCCCGGAGATGACCGCGCCATCATCGCCGCCCTTGAGCCACGCTTTGATGCTGGCTCGCTTCTCATCAACCAGCGTAAGCAGACCATCGCGGAGGTCCTGCTCGTTATACACCTCCAGTGTGACCTCTGCCAGCGCCTGCGCTTTCTCTGTGTGCGCAAAACCCTCTTCTGAGTCCGGCATGATCCAGGCGATATCCTCTTTCTTAAAAAGACGTTCCAGATATTCTCTGACTCGCTGATTGGGAGTAGCGGTCAGCAAGCAAAATTGCCGCCCACTGAAGCCATAGTGCTGCGAAAGTCTCATGAAAAAGAGAAAGTTGGCGAATTGTTTTGCATCATAGTAGTGAAACTCATCGATAATGATGAAGTTGCACAACGTCAGGATATCCTGGAATAGTGGGATACGGTCGTTTCTGCCGTAGCAGGAGTAGAGCGCATAGTAAAAGATGTCCGGGTTCACGACGTACAGGGTAGCTTTTTTGCGGCTATCGGCATCCAGGCGGCGCGAGTTCTGCATAATGTAGTGCAGCGCTGCGCCGCGCCGCATATCAGTCTCGCTAAAGTCTTCCTGCAGTTTGTAGCTGTCCAGGGAGGCGCGGCTCACCGCCACAACGCGGTAAGGCAGGTCTTTCGCGTTCTCATTGCAAAACTGCTCGACATCGCGCGCGTGCTGGGCTAAAAGCTCGTTGGTTGGCGCGATCAACAGCGCGTTGTCTTCCGTGCTATCAAGCCGGTGAACTCCCTTGTCCCTGGCGCGCTTGAGCAGGCGCAGCAATGACGCTTTCGTCTTGCCTGTGCCGGTATTATAGGTATTGACGATGAGTGGCTGCTCCGCGCTATAAGTACGCCACTGGTGCAACAGCGGCGGTTGTCCGAGCGGAAAAGTGGCGGGCGCAGGATTCTCGCCCAGCCAGATTCTCTCATATTGTGGTTCCAGTGTGACAGTAAGCACCTTCGCTGCCTCCATCTACGTAGGGACGCGATTGATCGCGTCCGTTCACGCCAGCGTATCTACGCCGAAGCGCATCCCGACCGGTATGTAAACATCTCCACCTGCACGCGTGCTGCACCGCCAGAATTTGCCGCTGAGATGGCAGTGGTTCAGCAGTGGCGCTGGATAGAGGTTGTACATCGAGAAGCTCCGCAGGCGAGATACGGCTTCGGCTGGTAAATCCGCCGCGTTGAGAAGGAATTCCAGGTGCTCGTCAGCGCGCTCGTCCGGCTCCGCCGACCGCAGCGTGAGTTTTTCCCATCCCAGCCGTGCTTTGCTGTTGAACTTGCCCAGGCGGATATAAGCAGGCAGGCGCGGCATATCTCCCTGCTCACTGAGCAAGAAGAAAAAAGCGCGACTGCTCTGCCCTAACATGCGAATCTTCCCGCTCTGGGGGAAATTCGCAGCCCTGGCTTTCTTCGCTGGATCGGTGCCAATGGCGTTCTGATCGAAGCGAAAGAAGTAGCTATCGGTCTGAGCATTGAACTGGCTGATAGCATAGCGCAGATTTCCCGGCAGGAATGTACCGGGTGTGACGTACAATCCGCGCCTGTTGAGCGGCCCCAGGTCTTCTTTGTAGCGCGGCGGCCCGTCCCAGTAGTAGGGCGCGGCACATAACCCCAGCGCGTAGGCCAGAGCGTAGTTGCCGATCACCGGCTCGGTTTCATAGTAGATGCCGACCTCCCGGCTGGCAAAAAAGGTGTGCTCCATCAACGTCAGGTCGGCGCGGTAGATTTCTATGGCCATGATATGTGGCCTCCTATGCGGTTAAGCGGGATAGCCCTGCTCGATTTCCTCCAGAAACGTCTTGACGCCGCTTGCCTCGCGATACAATGCCACCGTTTCCGCGCGCACCTGCTGCAAGCTATCCCCGCGCACGATCACCGGTGTACGACTGACCAGGCGCTTGAGCAGCTCATCCGTCGCGTCATCGACCGCCGCCAGCACATCCTTATCGGCCAATGGGAAATCCAATTCATCCTTTTCTTTCAGCAGTCGATCATAGACAAACTGCGTCAATTCCAGGTTCGAGAAGATTTCGGTATCGCTGAACACGATAGCGGCCAGGATATTGCGTATCTTGCCCATGCGGCTGCTGATAGCGCCGTAGCGACTACTTCTCAACACATTGCCGATGACGTATTGCAATTCGCCAACCGTCACATCCTTCAAAGTCTCGATATCCAGGAAATGCGTCTCCGGTACGACGAATTCATCCTCCTTGATAGAGGTGGAGGCAGCGCCGGTAAGCGGATTTCTCATGGTGCCGTTATCGAAGGTGGCATTGAACGTACGCCGGTCAGTCACTTGTGCAACCGGCCCGATAGAGTAGGCATCTTCGGTCATCACGCGGCTTTTCTGCGCGCCCCCTGCGCTCTGCCCGACTCCTTTGCCTACTGCGTAGCCATAGAGCATGCAGTCGATACATTTCCCACAGGGAGCATTCATATTGAGCGCGCAAATCTGTTCGACTTTGTTGACGACGGCGGTTTTGAGCAGTTCGTGTTCGCGTAATAATTCACGCCCTACCCTGCGCTCCACCGCCGTCTGCTTGCGCTTGCTGATGACGACGCGGCGTATGGCTGTCGTGTTCTGGATGCCGGCGGTCACTGTTTCTTTGACCAGCCCCTCACCGCTGCCTTCGGTGCGGAAGATCGTTTCGGACTCCGTCTTCCGCACAATCAGCAGGCTGACATAGCGCCCGCGTGGAAAATTGCTGTACCTGTCCAGCAGGTGATCGCTGTACTGGTTCAAAATGCTCACGTTACTAATCATGGCGTGCTCCTCTTTTCTTTCTGCTATGGTTTTCTTCAGTGCTACCAGGCTGCGATAACATGGTTAGTCCAACGCTTCCTCGTCCTCTTCATCTTCGACCAGTCCAGAATTGCTAGCCGCGCTCTCGGCTGCTTTGCGGGGCAGGGCTTCGCGGAGATAGAAAAGATATGCACTCCTGATCAACCGCTCGCGGCCCAACAGCCGATTGGCGTTGTTGTGGTGCGCTTTCTTCAATACTTCATCGAAGAACAGGTCAACATAATGGCTGACCTTGTCCTGCTTCGTGCGTCCTACCTTATATTCCGGCTGGGCAATGCGTTCCAGGTGGGCAAAGATCATTTCCTTTGTGCCGGCGCGGATCAACGCCAATTCATTGAGGTTGTCCGGCGCAGGACAGCGATCCAGCTCGCTCAGGATAATATCGAACGGTTTCAGTAACGAGTTACGCTTGAAGCTATTGCCTCTGATGCGATTCTCGGCTGCGTAGACAGCCATCGCGCGAAGTTCTTGCATACGATGCTCCTTTGCTGAAGTTTAAGATTGGCCTACCAGGGTGTGTAGTACCGGGGCGAGCTGGCGGCTCAGGGAAATGGCCTGCTGCTCCGGTGTAGTTGCTTGAGCACGAGAGACTTTCTCGTGAGCGAGCTTTTGCTCCATCAGCCGGTCTAGCTCATAGTAAAGCGCCAGAGGATCATCTGCCGCCGCCGCCGCGAGATCATGGATGATGGTATCGGTATCTGAGCCTTGATAATAGAGCGTGTCCGCGATGTGATGCAAATGTCCTAGCGTCTCGCATAAGCGCGTAACGCCTGCGGGGTCAAAGCTCGTGGAGGGCAGCAACCAGCTAAGGTTGCGCGGCATACCCTCGACCATCAAGACCACCGGCTTCTCATCAATAAATTGGTGAGCGAGATTGAGCGAAGGGACCGGCGAGCGTGAGAGCATAAGGCGGCACTCGAACCAGCGCGATAGCACCACGGCTTTCTCCAGAGCCAGCAAGAACTGCAATCCGTAGTTTTCGCCCGGAGCGATGATCGGTAAAACCGGCGTATTGCTCACCGTTTCGGAGAATGCTGGCAACCCTAACCCGTTGATGCCGGTTCTATACCCCTGGATATTCCCGGTGTCTGTCCCTTTCTCGAACTCCCGAAAGTACGTCCTTGTATCGACGAGAAAGGCTGTGTGGTCGCTATCACGCAGGTGATCGATGCTGCGCCACCACGCGTGTAGCTGCGTCTTCGTGAAGAACGCGTAGGGGAACAGGTGCAGGTAAAAGGTGGATTGCTTCGCCCCCTGCTTATCGCCGTGGCTGCGCCAGGCTACCTTTTCGAGGATGAACTGCATCCGGCAGGTATCACATACATTACGCTTGGGCTCATACTTGCTACCGCCTTCCAGGCGATTCGAGAAACTCTGGACACCGATGTTCCCCGGCACCTGCCCTGCCATCCACTCTTCTGCTGGCAATGGGCTGCCACAGTGGCAACATTGCTTATGCTGCTGCTTTGGGTTGGCATACAGGCGCAGGCTCGCCTGAAAATCAAGCTTGCCCACCGGCCTTGTATGCGGCAGGCTATCCCACACCTCCAGATTGCGCCTGAGATAATCGACTAGATAGGCGCTATCCAGAGCAGCTATTGAGATCTGGCCTTCCTCAAGATCATTACCGGGCGCGGCTTTTTTCGCCGCTTTGCCCTTCTTCGTTGCCAGTGCTGCACTGGCCTGCTGCTCTAAAACGGCCAGATCGGCCAGGGCAGTACGCTCCATTTCATCGACTTCACACACGGGGAGATCGGCAGCGAAGAAGTAGGCACGCCGGTATGGATCGATCACGTTATACAATGGGTAGCTGGCTTCCGGCAGCTTGAAAAGCCGGTAGACGCGCGCCCAGGCATCTTCTCTCACGGCTTTCAGTTGCTCCGTCTGGTGATCCTCCAGAAACTTGCGATATGCCGATGCAAATTCACCGCGCTTGAGCGCCATTTCATTGAATGGAATCAGGGCGGTTTGCTGATCTACCAGGTTGCGGATATGTTCCTTGAGCGTCGCATCGATCCCAGGTTTTGATAACGCTTTCTCTAAATCATCGCGTGCGTTCTTGTTACGTTCTGCGAGCCAGTCTGACTTGTACAGTTTACGAGAGACAATGCTGCTGATTACCTCAAAAATCTGTTCGACTGTTGCTCCGCTATCGATGGCTGTGGCATCAACTACGATGCCAGCAGGGCGTGGCTTGATAAACTGGACGAGTGCATCGAATTTCATCTCGGCCAGGCGCTGGTGTATTCTGACCGCTATCTCCTGGAGCGCTTGATCATCCCAGACAAGTGGGATGGTTTTGTCCAGCAGGTAATGCACGCCTTCGGGGTAATACAGCAGATCAATACAGGCTGGCTCACTATAGGTCTCGCGGAAGTACTTCACCAGTTCGTTATGGATGACGTTGGTGAACAGCCCGCGCAGTTCCGCCAGCCGATGGCCCATGAAGCGATATTGCCGTTCGGGCATAGCAGTGTTGATGTGATGCAGCACAACATCGCGCAGGTGCATCTCATGGTGATCGGCATAATCACCAGAGTGCGAATTGTCGGCTTTATCGGCCGCTTTCATAAGTGACTTGAGCGGCCCTTTGATCCGCTCGCGCGGTAACTTGCACTCGTTGATCTTGCGCTGATCGATCACTAGTGTAGTCCCTGTCGCCGCTTCCTGGTGAAAGTGAGCCAGTACGACAATATCCAGCAGGTAATCGCGCCACTGCTGGAAGAAGGTATCCACCACCAGTTGCTCTAACTCGTTGCGGATTTGCTCCGGTGTGGCAGCGTCGGCATATTTCGCTTCCTTCCCATCAGGGCGCTTATTGTGTGGTGGGATTTTGTTCATATCATGGATAGTCAATGCCAGCAGCACGCAGCGCATTTCTGTGGCATTGACCTCAATAACCGGGCCTAACCTGGCTGCTATTGACGTAAGGTCGATCACATGTCCATAGTAGCTCTGACCCTGCTTGCTCCCACGTTCGTGGACGATGCGTTTGTAGCGGCGCATATGGCCGCTGGCAACAAGCGCCAGGTATTGGGCATAAATGTCCGGGTCATCCCGACCTGGCTCATCTTCTTCAAACTTGAGAAAACCGATGTCTGAAGGCATTCTTTAAATCTCCTCAGGATGAGTTTCATACGATTTTGCGGCTCGAAAAAGAGGGACAAGCCAGTTGTCTCCAAAGGTATCCTCTACAGGTAAGCATACTGTACAGTGGTGACACCACATGTCACTTCGCCGCGTTTTTTGATAACATTTTCTGTCCTCAATCCCTGTGGTACAGTTTAAATATCCGCTCCACCTCCTGCCGCATCTTCTCTCGTAGTTCGGGGGGATCGATCAGCTCGGCCTTATCGCCGTATTTGTGTATTTGCTGGAGAATACGCCAGTCGCTGTATGCCGTCGCGCGCACCAGGACACGGCGACGCGGCTTGCCCTGCGTGTCGAGGTATGCTTCTTCACGTTCTATGGTCTGCGAGAGCCAGCGCTGGCTGAGGCCACTTTTTACGAGGCGGCTATCGAGCCAGAAACTGAATTCGATGGGATGCCTGCGCCTCTCCCCATCAATCATGCGCGGTTGGAGTTTCACGCTGGCCTCTTTGATGCGGTCGATACGGTATTCTAAAAAGGTGCTTGTTCCGTGGCTGTAGGCGCTGAGGTAGAGGTGCCCATCCTGGTGAAAGATGTAGTAGGGATCAATGTCTTCGTGGAGCATAACACCCTGCTGTCGCTCCATAGAGGCATACTCGAAGCGAATCTGCTGGCGCAGTGAGATGGCCTTGACGATCTCCTCGATGGTTTCGCGGTGAGGGAGATAGTCGGTAATGGTATCCATGTTCATGTAGACAAAAGGCTTGCGCACCCAGCGTTCAAAGTGTCGCCTTTGCTTTTCGGGCAGTGTTGCCGCGAGTCTTTCAACCAGCGCGACGATCTGTTGTGCAAACGGGTTATGCGCCGTAGGCACAGGCAGTGGATCATTGACGGGCACGTACCTGGCGGGATCGGAGAACAGTGTATGCAAAAGAATAAATGTATCGACCTCAACCTGGCTGAAAAGAAACGGGTTGAACGGACCTGATCCCTTGATGAGACTGTAGCGCGTTGCCTGCCCTTTACCAGAAGCCTTGATCTCGTAACCCATATCCTGTAGCGCCCGCAGGTCGCGTGTCAGCATTTTTCCAGCTCGCCCAGAGGGGGCCAGCACTTTAGGGGTATCGTGTTCGCCGACGCGGTAATCATCTTTCATGCGCACAAAAATATCTTCGCGCACACAATCCCCGCCGTTTAGAAGAAAGAGAAGACGCAGGATGCGCCTTACATTTTCATAAAGTGGTTCGAGGCGGGTCTCTAGCCCGTCACTTGCTACCACACCTTCTGTTTTATCCGGTTGATCATCCACCATCTCCGCCACAAAATCCTTCGATGTATTTCGTTTTATCGACATATGATATTCCTCTCATAAATTTTTTGCAACAATCAAGCCGAGTATGAAGGCTATAAGCATTAAAACGAAGCGATCCGGAAAACAACGCTGATGTTGTTTTCCGGATCGCTTCCTATTCAAGGGAAGATGGACTGCTTTGTCAGGGCTACATGGCCAATTTTTCGACGGTTAGAAACACCGTTTAATGGCACATACCAAGTTCTGACCACGTCCGGTTCCCTGCAACTCCACCACCACTTGATCCCAGGCCCACCTTAAATTGGTAATCGACGACCGCACTCTCTGTAAG
>JALYVR010000670.1 GCA_030853145.1 Chloroflexota bacterium
TTGCTTTCACAAGTCTGAGATGTATGCATGCTACCCGTGCGATAGCATTCATGTTTATATGGGCTATTTATATGAAAGAAAAACTGCACTATTCGCGTGCTCCTAGCAGCACACGTGAGGGACTGCCATATCCACGCATTAGCATCGTCATTCCGGTGCGCAATGAAGCACGCAACCTGCATTATGTTTTGCCACATATTCCTATCATGGTGAGCGAAGTTATTCTTGTGGATGGGCATTCAACGGATAACACGATAGCGGTCGCCAGGCAGCTCTTACCCGCTATTCGCGTGATAGAGCAGAGCGGCTATGGCAAGGGCGATGCGCTACGGCTAGGGTTTGCGGCTTGCACCGGGGACATTATTGTGATGTTGGATGCCGATGGCTCTGCTGACCCACGAGAGATACCGCATTTCGTCGAGGCGCTCAGGTGTGGCTACGATCTGGCAAAAGGCTCCCGCTTCATCCAGGGCGGTGGCAGCCAGGATATTACACTGTTGCGCGGCCTGGGGAACTGCCTGCTGACCAGGTTTGTCAATATACTGTTCTTCACACGCTTCAGCGATCTATGCTATGGGTACAATGCTTTTTGGAGGCACTGTCTGGACTATGTAGCCGTTGATTGTAATGGCTTCGAGGTTGAAACCTTACTTAACTTGCGTATGCATAAAGCCAGGTTGAAGATTGTAGAGGTCGCCAGCTTTGAGTACTCGCGCATTCATGGTCAAAGCAATTTACAAACCTTTCATGATGGGTGGCGCGTGCTCAAGACCATCATAAAAGAACGCCTTTTTACTACACCTCTCCCGGACCACCATCTCCATAGATTTGGCTATACGAACTCAGATCAGGGAACAGTGCGGGACGGTCTTTCTAAGGAAGCGTGATAGGCTATGCAACACACAAAAACCAGGATTCCTGTCCTTATGTATCACAGCATTTCACAGTCGGCTAATCCAAAATTCAAACAATTCGCTGTACCGGTGACAGCGTTTAGCGAGCAGATGGCATACTTGTACCGTCATCGCTATACGCCTATCACAGTGACCCGGTTGATACAGACGCGATCAGAAGCAGAATCTGTCTTGCCCGAACGACCGGTTGTGTTAACATTTGATGACGGCTATGCCGACTTCTTTACCGCGGCCCTGCCGGTGCTACAGAAGTATGGGTTTCCTGCGACACTATATATGGCCACCGCCTTTATCAACGGCACCAGCGAGTGGTTACAGCGTGAAGGTGAGGCGACACGGCCCATACTCGCCTGGGAGCAATTGCGCGAGACAATCAGGTGCGGCATAGAGTGTGGCGCCCATAGTCATTCCCATCCACAGCTTGATATGCTGCCCTGCTCCCTGGCTCAAGGCGAGATCATACTCAGTAAGAAGCTCTTAGAACGCCACCTGGACCAGGAAATCTTCAGCTTTGCCTATCCCTACGGCTACTATAACGCTCAACTCCCCCTGTTGCTACAGGCAGCAGGATTTACATCGGCCTGCGCAGTTAAGCACCATATGTACACTGGGCGGAGCAACCTTTTCGCCCTACCGCGCCTCATGGTTGCGGGGGATACAACTATCAGCAGCTTCGCCGCGTTGCTCACAGGAGCCAGTTCATCGCCAGGCGCGACGGTCCATAGGCTATATGCCCACGCTCGCACGCCCGTGTGGCGCGTTATCCGGCAATGTTCGACCTCGGTCACGCGCTATATCGATAACAGAAGGAGGCTGGCCCGATGACGGACGTTGCTCCTGATGTTTCTGTTGTGATTTGCGCGTACACCGAGGAACGCTGGCCTGACCTGCTAGCGGCGGTGGAGTCCGTCCAGCGGCAAAGCATACCAGCGCTTGAAATCATCGTGGTTATCGATCACAACGCGCCATTGCGCGCGCGCGCGCACACACACCTGGCGCGCGCGATTGTCATAGAAAATAGCCAGCCGCGCGGATTATCGGGGGCGCGCAACAGCGGCATAGCTATAGCACGAGGGGCTTTTATCGCCTTCCTTGACGATGATGCGGTCGCGGAACCAGACTGGCTGGAACATTTAGCCACCTGCTGCCAGGCGCCCCATGTGATGGGCGCCGGAGGTATCGTCCAGCCACTATGGACAAGCAAGCGGCCAGCGTGGTTTCCGCAGGAATTCTACTGGGTCATTGGCTGCACTTACCAGAGCATGCCCAAAAATCCACAGAGAGTACGCAACCTGTACGGTGGCTGTACCTGCATGAGCCGCGACGTGTTTCAGGCGGTGGGAGGCTTCAAAAATGGCATTGGGCGCGTTGGTACCCATCCTCTGGGAGGCGAGGAGACAGAATTATGCATTCGCGCGGCGCAACACTGGCCACAGAGAGTCTTCCTCTGCGAACCACGCGCCAGGATTCAGCATCGCATCCCGCCCCAGCGCGCCAGTTGGCGCTACTTTCGAGCACGCTGCTTCGCGGAAGGCCTCTCAAAGGCTATGATCGCCAGAGTAGTGGGCAGCAAAGACGCGCTGGCAACTGAACGCAGCTATACATTGCACACATTGTCCCTGGGCATCCTGCGTGGGGTCGCGGACGCTCTCCTGTGTTTCGAGCTGGCGGGCTTTTTACGCGCTGGTGCCATCGTCGCGGGGTTCGCCATCACCGCAACAGGCTATGTGGTAGGTACTCTCTCCGCGCATGCTAACAAGAGGCAAACACGGCTGTGAAATTACTATACCAGTGGATCAAAGCAAATAGCGTGATGTTAACGAATGCCGGGTCGCTGGTCGCGGCGACGCTGGTCACATCGCTTCTTGGCTTCGTCTACTGGTGGGTAGCAGCCCGGCACTTCACGCCAGAGGATATAGGCATGGCCTCCGCCTCTCTCTCAGCTATGACGCTGCTGGGGAATTTCTGTATCCTGGGATTAAACACGCTGTTGATTACTGAATTAGCGCGCCAGCCAGGGCAGGAAGGCTCGCTGATAAGCACCGCGCTGCTGGTGGTTGGCGGTGTCGCGGGAGGCGCCGGGTGCCTATTTGCTATCGTTGCGCCCTCTGTCTCGCTTGACCTCAAGCCCCTGGGAGCCGCTCTCCCGGATATACTCGTATTTGGCGTAGGAGTCAGCCTGACGGCGATGACTATCGTCCTCGACCAGGCCCTGATCGGCCTTCTGCGCGGCGAGTTGCAACTGTGGCGCAATACGCTCTTCGCTAGTGCCAAGCTCGTGATCCTCTTCTTAGGAAGCCTGTGGCTTGCCTGGCACCAGGGGACGACAATCTATGTGACATGGGCTACCGGTAATATCATCTCATT
>JALYVR010000671.1 GCA_030853145.1 Chloroflexota bacterium
CGCCCGATCTCGAAGCCCATGTTCTCTTCGATCTGGCTCAGAAAACGGTCGACGAAGAGGATATCCTCCGCGCCGTAGCACTTGGGGATCACCACAGCGTCTATGTTGCGGCCCGCCGCTTCCACGCCCTCGATCAGGTCGCGATAGAAGAAACGCGTGCGCACGTTGTTGGGCCGGAAGGTGCGGATCTTGGCGCCGAAGTCGAGCGTATTCAGGGCCTCGATCACCGTCTTGCGGGCCTCGACCTTCTGCGAGACGGCGCAGGCGTCCTCCAGGTCAAACATCACCTGGTCGGCACTGGATGCCGCCGCCTTGGCCATCATCTTCATGCTATGTCCCGGCACGGTCAGCTCCGTGCGCCGCACCACGAAGTCGCGCGCCATCACCATCTGCGCGTTGGGAGGTATGATGTTGCCGCTGGTCATAGTTCCTGCCCTTCTTTGCGTAGTCGCGTCATCTTCTGTTCCAGGTCGCGCTGCCGCACCTCGTCATACGCCTGTGTAGGCACCATAACCCGTCGCTTGAACGAGAGCACGCGCTCGCCGCGCTGGTTATAGGCGATGGTCTCGACCGTCACGACGCCCCGGTCAGGCTTGCTAGCTGACAGCTTCTTCTCCAGCACCGTCGTCTCGGCGTAGATGGTATCGCCGTGAAAGGTGGGGGCCAGGTGTTTGACGTACTCGAATTCGAGGTTCGCGATGGCCTTGCCGCTAACATCCCCTACCGACATGCCCAGCGCGATGCTGAAGATCAGCGGCCCCACCACCAGCCGTTGCTTGAACTGCGTGTCCTCAGCATAATTGGCGTCAATGTGCAGCGGGTTATGATTCATGGTAAGCATGCAGAAGAGCGTATCATCGTACTCGGTAATCGTGCGCCCAGGCCAGTGCTTGTAGATTGCACCAATCTCAAATTCTTCGTAGCAGCGACCAAATTGCATTGCGGCTTCTCCTCCAATCGTACACAGAAGCGATGGTTCCGTAGGGACGACCGACCTGGCTTTTGTCCACCCCTACATCATACCATCCTGACCCGTGTATGGGCGAGACCAGGGGTAACTTTTACATTGCCGGCCTTTTCCCTGGCTAGCAGGACTAATAGGCTATACAGAATAGCGTCATTCCTCCCGATATACATATGCGAACCCAGAAGGATGCGGAGCGGTAAAGGGCCTTCACCTCTGGGATTCCAGAAGCGCTTTTCATCTTGACATGCCGTCCCCCACAAGAGGAAAGGAATGACCCTATGTTGAACATCGGAAAATGCGGAAAGTATGTGATGGCACACTTCCGCCAGCAGACCATCGTGGGCCTGGCTGTGATGCTGAGTCTTATGCTTGGGATGCTGGCAACAGTTCCACAGGCCTTTGCCGCCCCAGCGAGCGCAGGACCGTGCCGGGGTGATCCCATTGTGACTCTCTCGAACGGATACCAGGCCAGTTTGTCAGTTTCTATCGGCTTGCCTGACGCAACAAACGTGAGTTCAGTGCTGTACATCATCCATGTTCCTAGAGGCGTGAGCCTGGTGAGTGTCGCCTACACGCCTGGTCAACTCCAGCAGAAAGAAAGAGTGCTGTTCTTCGCGGATCAACCCGCCAATCAGTATTCCGGGGCTGACCTTGTGACGGCTAGCGTCAATGCCAATGTAACGGCTTTTGTCTCAGTCGGTGGGCATAAGAGCCTTATCGTGACAAACGGTCACACGAATCAGTCTATCCTTATGCTGTTGACAACATAAGAGGCGTACCGTTTCCGTCTTAACCAATTACTTGAACCAGGGAGTGGCCGCTCACCCTTCGTAGCTGCGCGAGTTTATCGCGCCCGTCAAGTTCGCACACCTGTCAGGTCAGCCGCGCCCACCTGGCCAACCCGCGCGTCAGGCCAGCTTACGCGCGATCAATCGCGTAGCTACGAAAAAGGAGGAACAGCTTGAATTTTCGCCTGCCTCATTTCACTTGGCGGACCGGGGTCTTAGCAGGCATTGTCGTGCTGGTCGTCCTTGTACTGGTTGCCGGCTGGTGGTACTTTCTCGCGACTCACCTGCGCATCGGGATACACGACATACTGCTAGCTATACTCCTTATAGGAGCCATCGTCGTTTCGTACCGGTACCCTATCAACATTCGCCTGCATGTCAAGATCCAGATGAGTACCGTGGCTTTTTACCTGCTGGCGGTGCTTCTGCCCCCACCGGTAGCCGCGAGTGTAGCAGGCCTCGGTATACTGGTAGCCGAAGTGTCGGTGCAGGCCCGGAGCCAGAACCTGGCAAGCGATATCGCCGTCCAGGTGGCACGCTATATCCTTAGCGTCCTGCTGGCATCGCTGGTGGCCCACATTCCGCTTCACGGAACCAGTATTCATGCCCTGCTTCTGCTCGCCGCCGCGCTCCTGTTGTTTGCCAGCGATATGCTGACGTTCGCCCTACAAATGTTTGTATTCTTTGACGAGCCTTTCAGGAAGATGCTGCGAACATGCGTACACGATATGTGGCTTGCCGAGGGCGCTCAATATGTCCTGGGGATACTTGGCACGTTCGCCGCGGCGCAAGAACCTCTATCCCTGTTCCTACTGGTAGTCCCGCTAGGCATCCTCTATTTTAGCTGTAAATACGTCAAGGAGATGAACGAGAGCACCAGCCACCTGCTTGAAAGTATGGCCGACACCGTTGACCTGCGCGACCCCTATACCGGGGGGCACTCCCGGCGCGTAACGAAATATACCGCCATGCTGCTCAAAGAACTGAATTTATACGGTCCGGAAGTAGATATGATTATTACCGCCGCTCGCGTGCATGATATCGGCAAAATCGGTATTCCTGACAGTATCCTCAATAAAGCAGGGCCGCTCACCCCGGAAGAACGCGCCGAGATGGAGACGCACCCGGACCGGGGCGCGGAGTTGCTGGTTCGCTACCCGGATTTCGCGCGCGGCACGGAGATTGTGCGCCATCACCACGAGAGCTGGGATGGCAACGGCTATCCCGCTCAACTCAAGGGCCTCGATATCCCCTTCGGCGCGCGCGTGCTGGCCGTCGCCGACACCTTCGACGCCATGACCAGCGATCGGCCATACCGCAAAGGCATGCCCATAGAGAAAGCCGCCTCCATCCTGCGCGACGGCCGCGGGAAACAGTGGGATACCGAGCATGTAGATGCCTTCCTGAGAAGCATCCTGGCCCAACCACCGCAGACGATCCCCCTCAAAGAACCGTTGTCGCAACCCGTGACTCCCGTCAGAGAAACCGTTGACCTGGTTGCAGGCGTGCCAGCTTGAGG